>VHBT01000016.1 GCA_016871815.1 Candidatus Dependentiae bacterium | reverse complement strand
AATTGATGTGCTTTTGCTTGAATTTCAGAAAGAGCTGTTTCTATTTTTTTTAACAAACCCAAAGCTTGTTCCATTTTTTCTGGTTCAAACAATAATCCAGATGCCGCCTGCTCTGTCGCCAAAATTTGTGATGTAATTTGAATAAAAGATGCATCATTCTTTTTTTTGTTAGTTAATTCATGTTCTAGAAAAATAAGTTCTTTTTCGTGCTCAGCAATCGCCTCAATGTTTAATGTAATAATCTGCGAGAGCTGCGCTTCACGCTCTACAATACTTGCAAGCTCTCCAGTCAAAACAACTTCTTGTTGATTAAACCGAATCAAATCTTGTTCGCACTGAACAAGCTGCGCACAATGCTTTCCCGTTGATTCCAAAATCGTTCGTTGTGCTTTAAGCACCTCTTCAAGCTGTTTTAGGATAAGAGAAATTCGGTTCAGACGATGTGTTAACAAATAATTGCTCCGAGAAAGTTGTTGAGCCAAATATTGTTTGCGACGCTGCGTAAGCAACTGCTCACACAATGGACAGGCCGGACTAGAAACATTTTCGATCAACGAACTTCTGTCTTGAGCCTCTGCCAAAGTTGCAAGCGCAAAGTTTTTTTTACTCACACACGAATGATAGAATGCTTTTCTTTTTTCAAAAAGAGCTTTCTCCCGATCATACAACAGTTCATGCTCATTTTTATTTGCCAACAAAGCAATCTGATGGGAAATGTGCTGCCGACAAAGTATCAACAACTCTTCTTTTTCTTTTTTTTTATCGAAAAGTTCTTTTTGTGCAGCTTCATAAAACTTAATTTCAACTACTCGTTCATTTTTTTTACGCAATAATTCACTTTTTTTAAGTTCAAATTCATGCGTCCAAGATACTTCTAGATTATTTTTTTTGTTTTTCAACGATACCAGCTCATCATTGTATCGATACGATAACTCTTTTTTATTTTGTAATTCTTGAATAGCTTCAACCATCGCAGCTCGCTGCTGCATCAGTGAATCAAACGAGGGAAGATTTATTCGCAGAGCATGCATTTCTCGCCATTTTTTTACCGCAAGACCAACATGCCGTTTATTTTCTTTTTCTAAATGCTCACTTGCGACGATATCCGCTTCTAAATTATTTTTCTGCTCAATCAATTCGAGTATTTTTTTGCTCTTTTGAACAAAGAGATCATATCTTGCAACCCCTTCCAGCAAAACAGCCTCAACTTGGATAATTTTTTTTTCAGCCAGGCTCACAAGCTCTTCAATTTCTGGCTTTTGCGCCGAAAGAATACGCGCTTGCTCTCCTTTAAATTGAACCTGAACAATTTCTTGTGCAAGCTGCTTACTTTGTTCATTTGCCAGCACTGCAAGCTGATCAAATTTTTTAAGTCCAATAATCGAAGCTATAATGTCTTTGCGCTCACGTGGCGTTTTTTTTGAAAATTCATTTGATTGCCCTTGCCGCAAAAAAGAGGTACTCACAAAGGTTACAAAATCAACTCCAACCAATTTTTCAATTTTATCCTGAGTTGCACGGATACTTTTGTCGGTCAACGTGACAAACTGCTGTGTATTTTTGTCATAAACCTCGACATCAAGCCTGTTTATTGTTTTTCCATATGATTTAAAAACTTCTCTTCGAATACGATATCGCGATGCTCCTGAAATAAATTCCAGATGAACCACCATTTCCTTTTGACCAAGATGAACAAGCCCTTCATCTCCTTTTGCTACCCCTGTTGTTTTTCGAGCACATCCCCAAATCGCCCACGTGATTGCATCCAAAATTGATGATTTACCATGGCCATTTTTTCCTGAAAGGCAAATAAGCGAATATGGCTCAAAATTAATAACCTGCTCATTTGGGCCATAGCTCAAAAAATTTTTCAATCGCAATACTACCGGAATCATTTCCGCACCCCTCATTCACCAATCACTGCCGAAAGTGTACCGGAAAAAAGGCTTTTTCTTAACTCTTTTTACATTTCATAGACGCGCTCAAACATATAGCTGTATTGTAAAAAGCAAGGCGGACACTATGTTATCTGGGGGGGTAACGTAACCATGAAGTCCTCGCGACTACGCATATATTTTTTTTCTTGGGGACTTGCTTTAGGCACATTTATTTGTGGAGCAGCCTTTAAAGTTACAGAACCTCGAGCCTTGATCGGCAGCGAGATTGATCGTGTACCAAAACACTCAAAAAAAAGTGTTTCTGCTGTTGCACCATTTTCTCGTGAGGCCATCTGTGAGCCCTTACAAGAAAAAAAAGTAATAACAATTGGTCAAACAGCAGCACTTGCTGGAGCAATTTTTCCATACCAAAAAGCAATTAATAATGGCATCGCTGCTTTTATTAAACGCTGCAACGCTCACGGAGGAATCCTGGGGCACAAGTTAGCGCTTAACATCATAAATAATAATAACTCACCCGCAAAAGCAATCGCTGACGTCGAATCTCTAAAAAAACAACATATTGATCTTTTTATTGGAATTGCAGGATCGAGAAATATTAAATCAGTCCTTCCACTCGTTAAAGAAAAAGAAATTGCTCTGTTTTTCCCATGGGGAGTCTCTATCGATATCGATAAACATCAAATCCCATACCTCATTCATGGTCAAAACGTTATGCGCATGCATCTTAAAAAAATTGCTTCTTACGTCGCAGGAACATTACAACACACTAATATTGGAATTGTTCATTCCGACAGCGCATTTGGTATTTTAAATGCTAACTACATCGAAAACCTACTAAAAGCCTACCAATCTGATTCAAAATCGGTACAAATATCAAAGCAAGTCTATAGCAATAGGCAATTTAATTTTGACGAAATCGTAACCGAACTTAATAAAACAAAACCTCACGCTGTCATTTCCCTGCTCACCAGCAAACCAACTGCAAAAATAATCCAAAGAATTTGGAAAACGGGAAACCACACAACAGATTTTATTGGAACTGAAGGAAATTTTTTTGCAGCCAAACAATTTGATGACGGAGATATTAATTTTTATTATTCAAGCGCCGTGCCAGGACTTGATGAAATTGAATACCCTATTGTTGCAGAATACCTAGAAGCAAGCCGCGCCTACCTGCCAGATCAAACACCCAACACCCTTTCCTTAACGTACTACATCAACATGAAGCTACTCGCGCAAGCAATCGAAAACGTAATTGCTGAAAAGAAAGTTGTTTCTAAAGAAACGGTTTTAACTGCGCTTGATTCAATAAAAGACACTCACCTTGGTGGATTTATTGGTGAATTTAATAGAAAAACCCACATGATGTACCCTCTCAATGTCAGCATATTGAAGGGATAAATATGTTAAAAGGAATAATCGAAAAACTTAAAACACTCAGCCAACAAATTGCCTTGTTTTTACAGGAAAAAATAATTACTGGAATGTTGCTGGGTTCTCAACTTTTTAACTTTGCAATCAACTCATGCTCTCATAACGCTCAAGTTATATGGAGCTTTTTACAGACAACAGGCTTTTTCTTGAACAAAAAAATTCAACTTATAGTACAGGGGAGCCTGCAAACATCTTTAAAAGTAGCATCAACCGGCTTTAATTTTATTATAAAAAACAGCCACTCTGTAATAGAAATTTTCACCCGTGGAATACAAAAAAGTATCTCGCTTGTAAGTAACGCACTTCAAAGCTTTATTGAAAAAACTAAAAACATTTCAACGACCCTTTCCACCGTAACATCACACATCGGGCAACTCATTATTGCGCTAATTCGAAAAGTTTTTTCAACAGCAATCGAATTAAAAAACAAAATTTCATCCATAACCGCATCGGGGTTAACAAATACGTACACAAATCTTATTTCACCATTACTCAACAATCTTGCTCTGCTCAAAGCCATTCCGCTCAAAAGCTACACGTTACTTCGTACCTATGCTCAACACGGTTTAAACATCTTGAAGAATGGATATATGCATTTTGTTTCTAAAATTCTTTCGGTAATAACTTTTGCTTCAAACGGATCACTAAATATTTTTAGCAACATCAAAGCAACTACCCAGCAACTTTCAAACTCTCTTTCTCTGAACTTTTTTACACTTTTGAGTAACACAAAAACATATCTTAGCCTGCTTATTTCAAGATTTTTTTCATTTTTTTCTATAATTCCGCAAAGTATTTCTTCATTAAAAAATTTGATTTTAAATTTTTCTTACAATCTTGGATCATTCGCTCAAGCGGCTATCAATTCAATTATTAATCTTTTTACAATAACAAAAACAAAAATTTCAGAAGCTCTTTTAAGGGGGCTATCTCTCTTTTCGATAATCCCACAAAGCCTTTCATCTGCCAAAAATAGATGTTTAAACTTTTTAAAGTATCTTGGATCGTTAGCGCAATCGACAATTGAATATATTGGCAATTCTATAAAAACGATCTACTCATCATTCTCAACAACAATCAACGCAGTATTTAGTAGCATAACTAACTCAACACGAACATTATTCAATAGCATTCAAGATCTTACACGCTCTGCTGGATATAAAAGTTTAGAAAAAATAAATACGGCAAAAACAATTTCAAAAGCAACACTGAGCGCCGGGGCTGGATTTGTATTTGTCAAGACACCAACTGTTATCGCAGCTCAAGTAAGAGGCGTTATAACTTTCCTGAGGGAAGCTGCAAGCAACTGTATTAATGCAATTAACAGAAGTTTTTCTTTTGTTACCAATAGCCTGCGCAATGCAATTCAAACCATAGCTCTGCAAATAAGTTCTGCTATTGTAAAAACAAGAATGCAGCTCTCTTTTGGAATAGAAACAATTAAAGCAGTTACCATCCAGGGAGTCTTAAGCATTACTCAGATGTCTACAAAGATCGCACTCACGTTAAAAAACAGTCTTCTTTCTGGACTTCATGTTACGCAAAATTTCGGTTCTTGGTTAAAAAGTTCAAGTATTTCAGCAATCATCCTCACCTGGGTATGTATTGTCCGCGCAGCAGACTCTTTGTATGCAGGAATTTGTATATCCATCAAAACCATCTGGTCAGGAATAGTTAAAAGCGTTTTAGGCTTTCTTGGACTTGCAAGCGCAGGAGCAAGATCGACCAAAAATGCTGCACAAAGAACAACTGCATACATTGCCCCAAAAGCTCTCTTGGTAGGTACACTTAGCAAACATGCACTCTATGGAACCGCTGGATTCATATTCATTAAAATGCCTTACGGCGCATTTAGAGTTTCTCAATACCTGGGAGCACGTTTACAAGATGGAGCAAACTGGATTGCGCTTCAACTTGCTCGCGCTATAAAAACATTCTATAAAGTCTTGTCCGCAGCTTACCTTCAAATGGTCGTTGTAACAAACATCATTCTGAGCCCATTCCATTGGGCTGTATCTAAAACAATTGAAATATCAAATAAGCTTTACAATGCAACCCTAAATACAGCCACACAGCTTCTACTCGTTGCACAACAAATTCCAAACAAAGTGAATGTTGCTATTCTTCGGTCGCAACGAACTATTCAAAAATACGCCCTTCTCGCGATTATGATTTATTCGGGATTAACCGTGTTTACCACTTATCACACGGCAATCATCAATCCATCATTTGAAGAAATAGTTCACCAAAAGCCACTCTATCCGCACGCAACGCCAATTGATATCGGATTTGAACTAAAATCACTTCTTCCCGCAAGCACTCAATACCGTGGTGATTTTGGCGGTGTTACCGTTGAAGGAATTTTATCGTATTCCTACCATGCCGGGTCAGAATCATCTCACGATCTTGATGCAATCTCGATAAGAGGCTCAGAAAACCATTCGATCAAAAAAATAAGTTCTCATATCAACCAAAACCAGATCATAACAACCAAGCAACTTATCAAAGCTCAGTTGCGAACAACTCCCTCTGACTCTACGCGATTTCCATTCGCACCGGTAAAAAGTACTTTAACGATTCAAAATGACAATCTTTCAGCAAAAAATATTCAATACCAAGGAACGCATACAGCCTTGTCACTCTCTCATGAAGTTCAAGGCCTTGCCAATATCCACATCGACACATCAACAGACAAACAATTCGGCTACGGAAATAGAAAAATAATTCCTGAAATTAATATCATTTTTGAACACAAAGGAATCGCGACCTACACCATAATAATCCTGTACCTTCTTATCCTTGGTCTAACCTTCTTAGCAATAGCCTCATTTATGATTAATTCATATCAGTACAGGCTATTTTCATGCCTAGGGGCACTCTCTGGCCTTTCAATCACGTGGCTTGTCAGCTACCTTCAACAACTCATTCCTCTCATGAATCACCTTGGCATTACTCTTTTGGTCTGCATGGCAATTACACTTATTGTTCTTTCGATCACCCTTTCTCAAAATCAAACCGAAAGACAATCCCCATTTGCCGGCCAAACAAGATGGATGCTTGGACTACTCGGGATTTTAGCCCTGTTTTTAACTCTTCTGATCAGCCTGTAACGTTTAAAAGGCCTTTTTTTAATATTTTTGCGCTTAAATAAAGGTTTTTTTTTACCAAGCATTTCTAAAAATATGCAGTACACTAAATAAATAATCGGTATCTTTCTTATTGTTTTTTATTTAATAGTATGAAAAAAACGCAAATATCATCTTTTTTATTTATTCTTGCGCTCTTTTTATGGACCCCAAAGGTCAAAGGGTTTACTTACGCTATTGAAAAAACAGTTGAACACTGGTTACTAGAAGGCATAAAACGATCTGAAAATAAAAATAAATGGGCTCTTTTAACTAGTTTGAGCTACAGCGCCTGGCATATTGGGCAAGTTGTTTGGCCTCAGTTTTTTCCCGTAGACCTTCGCTTAAAACTTGGTATTTCAACCTTGTCAGAATACAAACAACAACTGTCTGATCAGGATGAATTGTATCTACAAAAAATTCGTCGATTAAAAAAAATAGAAGAAATAATAACGGATATTCAAAATAAGACCGGCCAAACAATTACATCTATTTACATCAAAAAAAATGCGTCCTGCGCTGTAAAAGCAGTTCGTTTTTTTACCAAAAACAGTCTCATAATTAATGAATTTTGGCTTGAAACACCCACAACAAAAGAACCAGAACTCTTCAAAAATTTTAGTGTAATGAGCTGTCATGAATTTGCCCATTTTAATTATTATCATCATGAAATAACACTTTTAGCACTCTGCACTATTTCATTCGTAAAGTGCTTTTATGCAGCTGCTAATAGCGCATCTCAAGCTCAAGCTTGGAATCTTGCAATGAATCGAGAAAACCTTTGGAAAAATGCCTCCAGAGCATTTAATTTTTACAGTAAGCACGACATTCCATGGCTCATGTTATCAGCACTTAATAGAATGTTTGTTCATGAATCTGATCATTTTTTACTAAAATTTCACTCAACAAAAGAATTTATCAAGGCTCTAGAGTTTGCAACCCTTGCTGAAATCACCAAAAAAAATAAATCTCCCAAAACCAAACTTTCCTCAGTCGGGCAAATCATTAAATATGGAACAGAATGGATAAATAACTGCTTCAAATTATATGGGTACTCCAATTACCCTTCAATACGACAAAGAATGCTGTGTGCAAAAAAGCAAAACGGAGCATATAAAAACATCTTTGATATCTTACCCGACATTGATCACTGGATTTGGTGGTAAAAACGCATATTTTTTGTATAAATCAACTGATATGTGATATCTTTTGGTCAACAAATGATGCTGACTAGCCCTGGTTTATAATGAAATCAACGCTCAACGGACCTATTGAACTTTTTAATTTTCAACAAAAACCAGAGGATATTCAACAACAAGATGGTCCCCAAACCTTTCAGGACTATCTTGGACAAGAAGTCATCAAACAAAAACTCTCCGTGTATGTCAAAGCATGTGCCCAGCGAGAAGAACCTCTTGACCATCTACTCATCTTTGGACCAGCAGGTCTTGGAAAAACAACCCTAGCAAGAGTTATCGCAAAGGAATTAAATGTTCCCTTCAAAGTCACCAGTGCTCCAGTTTTAGAGCGCGGAGGCGATCTTGTTGCGATACTTTCCGGGCTTGCACCACGAGAAGTATTATTTATCGACGAAATTCATCGGCTCCCCAAACCAGTTGAAGAAGTATTGTACTCTGCCATGCAAGAATTTGCGGTTGATATGATGATTGGCCAAGGAGCGATGGCAAAATCTGTCAGACTTCCCCTCAATCCCTTCACGCTGATTGGAGCTACCACAAAAACAGGTATGATCTCTGCACCCCTGCAAACTCGATTTGGAATCGTTGAACGGCTTGATTTTTATACAGCCGAAGAGCTTGGAACAATTGCTGAACAAAACGCAAAATACCTCAACATCTCAATCGATCCAGATGCCGCAACATTAATAGGCTCACGAGCCAGAGGAACTCCGCGAATTGTAAAACGAATTTTACGTAGAGTTCGCGATTTTGCCCAAGTGCATGGAAACAATTCTCATATTTCAATGGATCTGGCAAAACAAGGATTAAGCTTTTTGGGCTTAGATGATGATGGACTCAGTAAACTCGATCGCGAAATCCTTCTTGTATTATTAAGAGATTTTGATGGCGGACCTGTCGGCCTTGAAACCCTTGCTGCAATCACCGGCGAAGACAAAGAAACAATCGAAGATTTTTGTGAACCATACCTCCTTCGGCAAGGACTCTTACAAAAAACTCCCCGAGGAAGACAAATCCCTCCCTCAAAAATGATGGCTCTGCGGAAAAAATTTTTAGTCGAAAGCATATCTCTGCAGAAATCTATTTTTGATGAAACCCCCTAAAAACCCCCATTTTTTTGCAAAAACAACCCTTTTTTCATTTCTAGGAATAGGTATTTGAAAGCAAGGTTTTCTGCCTGTAACATAAGATTATACTTTTTATAAAGGGAAAACCGGGGAGGGAAAACTATGACCTTTACAAAAAACACAATCCGTATGATTGTTCTGGCAACAACGCTTACAGGAGCTGTTTTTGCACCAAATGCTCAAACTGAACGTATGCAACAACAAAGAATGTTTAACATTAACTATTTCAGATCATTAAGAGACCAAGCTGTCGTTAACATTCACCACGCTGCTATTGATATTTCAGAACGCTTAAATAATGGAATAGAAGAAATTACAACAACTCCAGAAATTCCATCAACTTCTGCTATTGCTGCCGATAAATTTATCGATTTCTATTTTCAAACAAATCGTAAACACTGGTACACAAAAGCACCTACATATTTGCTTAAATGGGTAGGAACTGGGATTCTCCCTGGTTTTGTGGCTGGAGGAATGAAAATTTTCTCTAAAAAACCAAATCCACCACGCACGCTTTCGGAAAAAATTAGTATCGCAGCATATTCAGCACTCATCTACGGAGTACAAGAATTTATCTTAGCAAAAACAGGATTGAGCAAAGTAACAACTCTTACAATTGGCGATTTCTTAGATGCAGTCAAAAAAGCAGCTATCGAAATGGACCTTAAATTAACTCCGCAAGAAGTTTCTGCAGTTGCAAGCTCAGTATCACAACAGTTCAAAAAAACATCTGCAAGTGATAAACAATCAGAAACCGACGATCTAAAAAAACAAGTCGCTGAACTTGAAGCTCAAATCGCAGCAATGAAATCTACAGAAAGAACTGCAGAGTAATTCATCAAGACACACCCAACCCATAAGGCGGTTACCATTTCTCTGGTGCCGCCTTTCTTTTTTAGCATAATTGTCATCAACGCAAAAAAAAGAGTGTTGCAAAAAAGACAGACACGCATGAATTTGCAAAAAAAACATAAAAACGTGACTTTAGCTTGACATCACAACCAAAGAGCGAAAATAATATGCGCCTGTGATATGTTTCGATTTTAACCGGCTTTTTATTATGTTTGATCGACTCGTTTTTCATCACGAAAAAATCTCATCTAGTTTACTAGAAATTTCAGTTTCAGTTCCATCCGCAATTGCAAAAGAACTGCAAGAAAAAGCTATTCTCGCTTTTAAATCAAAAATTAAACCTCACGGTTTAGAAAAATATGATATCTCGCCATCTTTTATTCTTAATCGCTATGGCCCTGCAATTAATCAGACCGTTAGACATTTCATCTTTAAAAACCTTGTTCTTGATGCCTTGACTCAAGAATTAAAAACAAAAAAAATTTTAATCGTTCATCAACCTCGCTTAATTCAAAGCTCAACCGCAGACGACAACTCAATTTTATACACTTTTCGCGTTTCAACTCTTGATATGCCACAACTTGGCGAATGGAAAAAACTTCCTTTTAAATCTCCAAAACGAAAACTATACAAAGACCTGGACAAACAGGTAGAAACCTTCTGCGAGAGAGAAGGAAAGGCTTTTGATTTAGAGAAAAAAAGTTGTATCGAAGATGGTGACTGGATTGAGCTTGAAGCAACGATTCTTGATAGCAATCACAAACCAATAATCGATGGCGTTACACAACGATACTGGTTCAAATTTTCAATTACTTACATCACAGATTCATTTAAACAACAATTTTTCGGAAAAACCGTTGGCGACTCATTCGTTACAGATCAATTTCACTCAAGTGACCAAGAGTCAGAATCTCTCAGCGAACAAAGCCCACACAAAATAACCATCCTTTCAATTTCCAAAGGAAACCATTTTTCAATCGATCTATTTAAATCTATCTTCAATTTAAAAAGCAAACTTGAGATTCACAAAAAATTAATCGAAGTTTTTTCGTTCAGAAATGACATTTCACAACGAAAATCAATCATCGAAGAAGTCTTTAATCTTCTTCTTTCAAAGCAACGTTTTGAAATCCCTCAGCATCTCACACTGCGAAAACAAGAAGACATACTCAAAGCGCTTCGTCAATTTCCTGACTACCACGTGTATAAAGCCCAAAAAAATTTTTCACGCCAGCTTGAGAAATTAGCCGAAAAGCAACTGAAGGAAGAAGTTATTATTGACTCGATAGCCTTCAAAGAAGGAATCGCCGCGTCACGAGACGATATCAAAAGTTATTTACACCTTTTTAATCACGACAGGCTCAGAGAATTTGTCTACTTCAAGCCTGATTTAGATCGTTTTGACGAACTTGATGACCCAATCCCAGAACAAATACTTTCAGAAGCTGTTGTGAGAGAAAAAACACTCAACAATATTATTTATCAACTAAGTCGGTAAATTTTAACATGCGTTTTTTGGTAATAATGAGCATCTGCATGATTGCTGTTACAACACCAATTGCATGGCACATCTATTCGTGCGAAATTTCACTAAAAAATATTTACGCCATCTCCGATTGCTTTTTATTTCAATGGAATTTAAGAAATGAATACGACAACACTCCTCTCAAAAATCTTCCCGCACACTCTGAAGGAAAATTAGTCGTTCTTGAAAAACTAAATCCGCGTACCTTTTGTGAAGTAATTGAACTTTTTAAAAACCCTTCATGCTCTGACTTCTTTTTTATGCAAAGAAATAGCACACAGGTCTACGAGTACGATTACATAGAACTTTTGTACGAAGAGTACTTTATGCAACTTTTTGGAAAAATGATTACTTACACAGTACAAGACAAATCTACCAAAAGAATTGCGGGGATAATTCATATTCGCGACGAAATAGATGAAACAACAAATAAACGAGTGTTTATTTTAGGTGGACTTGCAACTCCCAGCGTATGGGGAAAAGGGCTTAGCCAAGAAACAATGAAACTTCTTTCGACTTTATTTTTTCAATCAACAACAAGTTGCGAGTTGACTGCAGAAACCTCGCCATACAATGGACGATGCTCTGGGTATCTTCTTAAATGCGGCTTTACCTATTCACACACAACGCACGATAATCAACTTTCATTCAAATTATCGAAACAAAATTATGAAAAAATACTCTCTCTCAAAAAATAATATTATTTTCTGTATAACCCTTTTTATAATTGCAAGCATAATCCAATTTGCGCAAAAAAATTATCTTTCATTAAATACCATCTTGAGCATGAGTCAATTTGCTTTAAAAAAATATAAAAAGAATGCTTCGTTTCGAGCAATCTTTAATCAATTACCAGAAACAATCGTGATCCCGCATTTTTTTTTACAAAAATACTCAATCACTCACTTCAAAGAATTTGCTCCCTTAATTCTTGAACCATATTTTCTAGAAACTCCGCTGCAACCTACTGATTACTCAACATCTGAGTTTAAATACAAGCAAGCAGCTCCCTTGCTGTGGAATAAATGGATAAACGAAAAAATAGGAAAAACCTGTTCATACTGTGTTTTTAACGAAAAAAATACATTTATTGGCACAATGGAACTCCAAGCAGTTACTCAAAAAAATTCACCCGCACCACATCAGGTCGAAATCACAGGTTTTTGCTTTCCTGCATCACGAGGAACCTCTGGAGCACAAAAAATTCTTAGTCTAATAACTGAAACTCTTTTTTCGCGCACACAAATACGAGAAATATACGCTCGTGTTTCTTATAAAAATCAGCGCTGCATACATTTTTTAAAGAAATGTAATTTTTCAGAAATTATCACCGACGAAAAACCATCAAAAGAACTGCTTTTTAAATATTCGTATCAACCAGAAGAACCATGAGCAATCAATCCTGCAACCTTTAAATATGTGCCAGAAAGAACCGTTAAATCAACCAACGGTGCTATCGTTAATCCTGCAGCAGGAAGCGCTCGCTCTAATTTAAAGGTTGTCGATCCTTTCACAAAAATTTTTCCACTCCTAATATTCATTCCTGCACGACCAGTCTCGAATGATGCGCTATCAAATAGCAATGATGAACTTTCATCAACTAACGAAAATTTATTCGGTCCCGCTTTACTATCATAAAAAAATGTCATACCCCCTTTAAAAGAAAGACTGGAATCAGGATTCACATCAGACAAACTCCCTGAAATATATTTAAACGCAGCCCAAGTACTTGTCATAGAAACATCACCCCAGAAGTGAACCCTTCCTGACGTAAAAGACCACGTATTATCAAACATGCACCTTGTAGAGGAAATTCCGAGATGAGCATTCTCATCGCACATCAATCGAGTTGCATTTGCCCCAGAAGTTGTCTTGAAATCTCCCAACCCCTTGAGCAAACAATCTTTAATCACAAGCGTTGCTCTTGAAAAAACAGAAAGAGAACCATCTCTTACAAAAGTTATCGATTTGCCATTACCATTAATAACCGCATCTCCTGAAACATCAAAATCATTCTGCAACGATATGTTTTGCTCAAGGTCAACCACCGCTCCATCATCCAAAAAAAATTTTGAAGTTGATGCATTTCGCAAAAGAACATGCTCTGGTCTAAACCCGAGTAAACGTTTATTTTTGATAATCAAAGTACACCCTGCATTTACAACAATAACCTGATCTGGGGTAGAAGGAAGCTGGACCGACGTTCCTGCACCATCAAAAACCATTATTTTTGATTTTCTTCCACGGGCTGTTAAAACATTTTCTCGTGAAATTTCTTTTACTGATCTGCCATTATTAATGGCAAAATCAAGATTTACATCGCTCAAAAGAGCAGACAGGTGAAGCAAAAAAAGAAGTGCAATTCGCATACGTTAAAAACCTTTGTAAATTATTCGTACAGAATTATGCCACGCGGCTCTATCGATGCTCCTAGCGGAACATAGACCTTAAGTGAACGATCAATACGAAATGCTTCAGATACATTCAAAGCCTCACTCGAAAAAATAACTGCATTTTCTACAGATGCCGATCCAGAAGAAAGAACAAGACCTGGTCGAGTTGTATGAAACCGAGCATTATTAAGCTTTAACCAAGAAGAATAATCAGTCATTACAAAATTATTTCTACTGCGCGCTGCAGAATCATAACTAAATGTTGTTCCAAAATCGAATGTTAAACTCGAAAACGAATCAATAGTGAGCCGGCCAGGGGAAGTCCACGCAACTTTTGTATCAGCGCCACAAAATGAAACATCATTTTTAATAAGCATATTTCCCTGCACCGCATTGAAATAGCCATCGGTATATATTTTTGCATCCTCTAAAATAAGTTGTGAATTTACTCCAATACATCGAAGAGAATGAGCCGTACCTGTTGTTTTTAATCCATACATACAAAGGTCTTTAAGAGTTAAGGATTTTGCATCATTAATCAAAAGAGCATCAGTTGCATTTAAACGCAAGGCCTTTCCTCGACCGTCAATAACCGCACCAGTTCCACTAAAAACCCACGAATATGTTAATGGATTTGCATTATCTGCTAACTGAATACACACATTATCACCAAAAAGCAGTCGTGAACCTGCTCCCAACATAAGATGCGCAGGAGAAAAATCCTTGAGAACAATGTTGGAAAGTTCAACCGTTTTTCCAGCAGCAACAAAAATCATAGGCGAAAGCGTTCGTGCCATGTTCAAACACAGGCCACTTCCATCAACTCTAATTGGATTTGAACCCGCACTAGTTCCATTAAATTGCAACGTAACGGTAGTTGATAAATCAAAAGAGTCCATCAATCTATTAGATGCATCATTTACAACAAAACTACTTCCAGAAAAATTCATTGGACCAGCAAAAAGAAAGCCCCCTAAAACAAAATTGAACACAAAATAGACTGAAAAAATCTTATGGCAACTTTGCATAAAATGGCCCTAATTAAACATTTTTTATCTCGCAAGATGATATTCAAGGCAAAAAAATAAACACAATAGTTCATCTCTGAGAAAATTGGGATAAAAAGCCTAAAAACCCTATAAAAGTTTTCTATACGACATGTTAAATTCAAAAAAAGACGATTTTTCTATAAAAAAACGTAAAAAATAGTGTTTAAAGAAAAAAATCTTATTTTGGTATCATAAAAACATTCACTACTCTATAAAATGAAACGTTAACGATGATTAGATTTTTAAAATATTCTTCATTTTTTATTCTTTTTATCGGTTTTTCTTGTTCAATTACCCCTCTAGAAAGTATTCAAGAAGAAACCGAACAAACAGATGGGCTGGGATATCTGAATGCGATCAAGCAAAAAATAACAGAGACTCTCAACGAAGACAGCTATGGAATTTGGCCACGCGGAGATCAACTTCATACCCAAGCAACAATGAAATTTGCAGAACTATCACTTCTGTGCAAAAGAACACCAACTCAAGTTGCTCGAAAAACACTTGATCAGGTTGAAACCTTCTTGTATGAAATCGCATGTCTTGATGTCTCTGAAATGTGGCAAAATGGTGAGTTGGTAATGCTTGCAACACAAACAATGAACAATCAACTTGCTCAAACAGCCCGTAATGAAAACCCCAAAGGAAACGACGCGCAAATTCTGATAAAAACAAGTCTTTTTATTGGTTTTATTACCAAATCATTCTTACCTGAAGTTCAAATCCATGTAATTAACCGATCGCTTATCCAAATGCTGTATGATCTTGTAACATCTCCTATCCAAGAATATCCCTTCCTGTCTGGCGTTTTTTCTACACTCGCTGCCGTTTGGGCATATGGCCAACTATCTGAAGAACCTGCAGATCTCCCTGGAATCTGCAATTGTTTGTGCCATAAAAACGGTACCCGCCATACGTTTGACACCGACGACACCGAGGTTGCCGATGAAATGCTCAAAGCAAGCGCTGAAGAAATAGCCAAACTTAAAAAACTCCCCCAAGATCAATGGGCCGTTCAGGGCATTGCTGTTCCTCGACAATCTGGCGCTACCTGTACCTACCATGCCGCGTTTAACGCATGTTCAGTAGCTAGTGCACTAGCTCAAGGGAGAAAACTTGATGAAATCATGCAAGAAACAACATTCGCAGAGAACACAAAAGAAGCAATTTCTGCATTAAAAACAAAATGGGCTACAGAATTTAACAAGCATGGTGAACTTCTTTCCGGTACCGCAACCAAATCAAACCTCACCGCCTGGAAAAAAGAACACCGTAAAACCGTACTCGATCAGGGCATGGCAACTGGTCTTGCAAAATACATTCTTGGAGAAAAACACCCTGGCAAAATGGATATTTTTACAAACATAGATAGAGATGACCTTTACTTTAACATGATGGACTATCGACAACACCTTGCCCAAAGACAGCATATCACTGGCGGACGCGAATGTATAAGAAAGCTCAGCAATACAAATAATTTAAAGAAATTAAGGGAACAATTCAAAACCTCAGAATCATTTTATGATGCTGACGGTGAGGGGTGCCAAAAAGGAGACTTTCATTTAAATGCCGACTCTTCTTTTGTCGGATGTGCTGTTGATCTTAGTGCATTCAATGGCATGGTAAATTCATTTGTAAGCCCAAGGAATGAATCGGGAAGACCTATAAAAATAGGCCAATGGACAGACTCTTGGCTCGCGGCAATTCAAGCATACCGATCAGGAAAAACACTCGTACTTGGCTGGCTTTCTTTTTCCGGAAACAGCACTCAAGGGATGGGGCACTGGACAACAGTTATAATTGTTCCCCACACTCGCTCTGCAACCGAATTAACAACGGTATACCATCTTGATTCAATGGGAAACGGAAACGCATTACCAAGATTTTGTGCACAATTTTTACATGATTGCAGATATTTTGAACTCCCAACAGCTGAAGAACGAAAACAAGCTCAATACTTTTACAACTATTTAAAATATGGAAAAGAAGTTGTAAAAAAATATCCAGAGCTTACGCCAAAACCTACTCGTCGAACCCAATTTGGAAATTTCAACGAAGCTTGATAACAAATTGTTCGTGACTTTTTATAAAAGCTTAGGCATTCTCTCTTCGGCGTGCTACTTGAATCACTCGGATATCAAGATGCATACAACAGTTCACATCTAAAGCCAAGAAGAAGGAGCTTTATTATGTCGTTTTTGTCGCTTAAAAAAATTTTTACCACACTGAGCATGTTCTGCGCCTTTGCCTCAATGCCGATTGGTGCTGGCCGTTTTAGCTTGCCCCAAATGAATTTAAGAAACATGGTTAGACTACCTAAGTCAAAAGGGAAGCGTTACCTTACGCTGTATACACTCGCATTTCTTGCGGACTGTGTAAAAAACAACATGGGAGATCTGAGCAAATTAAACCCTCTCCACCTTAAAACTTTTTTAAACACCCTTGGCGATCATTTTTCGGGTTCTGTGTGTGCAGAAAACATCGCTTCACGAAAAGTAACCCCATCGGGTAAAGAAAATTTTCTTGCCCACAAAGCACGTTTTGCTTGTGAATACGTTGCAAACAATCCATGTGTTTCGACCCTTTCTGTAGTCCTTGCCGTCAAAGAAGGAAAGGCATTTTATACCCATTACCAAGATCTCAAAGCACGACCAGCAACAACTGTTGGTATGGTATCCGTAGAAGAAAAAGACACAGCTGTTCGACAAGCACTTGACGGCCAAAGAGCTGAAATCACATCCCTCCAAGGACAACTCAGAACTGCAACCACAAGAGCAGAAACAGCTGAAGAAAATGAAACAGCCCTCCAAAGACAACACAGAACTGCAATCAGTCAACTCGCTGAAGCAACTTCTACAATCGGTGCACACGAAGCAACTGTAACAAGGCTCCAAGGACAACTCGCTGAAGCAAACGCAAGAGTCCTGGAACTCGAAGCAGCCCCAGCACCAGCAGTAGTACCAGCACCAGCAGTAACTGTTGCTGGAATGACAGGCGCTTTAACTGAAGTGCTTGGTGCCTCAGATAAAAAATAACCCTTTTTTTGATTTCATCCCGCAGGGGGGCCTAACAAAGCCCCCCTGTATTTTTTGGAAAACGATTATTTTTGAAAAAACGATATTTTTTTAAAAATAAATATTTCGCACTCAAATAATTTCTTTTTGATAGCTTAAATAAAGTTATTCCAATTTTATTTAGATTTTTAAGCACTATGTTTTTTAAAAAAATACTTTTTTTACTCTGTTTTTTAGTTGTCTTAACACCAAAAAATAATTATTCATTAACAACTGTACAGCGACACGCCTTGTACCATACCGGTCTTGTTGCGAGCATCTGCATTATCCCAGCCCTAACAAACGCCTACAAAAACGAATTAATCGCTCAAGCTACCAAAGCTCCTGCCGACTTACAAACTCCAAGCAATAACACACGGTATGAAAAACTACGCACAGCAGCGCGTTTTTCAATGGCCCTTCTAAAACGGCTCAAAGAAAGTGATTCTTATACTCACCTCAGCGATCTTCCAAAATGCCTCCGACCTCAAATTACAGATCCCGAAACACGCAGCATCGCAGAAATTGAAGCGATTTCAACGCAATTCTCAAGCGAAAAAGCTCTCTTTAATTATATGGAAACACACAAATTAGCTTCTTTTTTGATGCTTCTTGAATGCGGATTACTCATCAAAAGCTCCTACGAAGGAATAAAATACCTCCGTCGACCAACTGCTCCTGCTCCAGTTCCAGTTCCAGATCCTGCTCCAGTTCCAGTTCCAGTTCCAGATCCAGATCCTGCTCCAGCTACAGTTGATCCAGTTCCAGTTGATCCAGTTCCAGATCCAGCTCCAGCTCCAGATCCAGCTCCAGATCCAGCTCCAGATCAAACTCAAGATCAAGATCAAACTCCAGATCAAGTTCCAGTTGATCCAAATACAGATCATGCTGCACCTGCTCCAGTTCCAGTTGCTCCAGTTCCAGTTGCTCCAAATACAGATCATGCTGCACCTGCTCCAGTTCCAGTTGCTCCAGTTCCAGTTGCTCCAAATACAGATCCTGCGCAACTCAGACTCGAAACTATTCAAGAAGAAACCGACGAAGAAGATTCAGATGATGATGATGACGATGAAGACTCTGCTCCAACACCAGTTCATTCAGATACAGCTCCAGCTCAAGATCAAGGTCAAGAAAACCCTCTGTTGGTTCATGGCAAACCGCAACAACTGCTCGATGCTTTTTTTGATGTTTTTCCTCTTGCAGATGAAGAAGATCAAAACGAGAAAGAATCCGATGACGACTCTGCAGCTTCAGCTCTCTCAGGCGATCACGATTTAACTCAATCATCTGACGACGAAGAAAAAATGCCAGAAAAAGCCCCAACACTACCGTCAAAAGCACCCAAAAAACTTGCTAATTTTATAAAAAGGTATGTTCAACAAAGAAACGATCAATCTGAAAAAAATAAATTTGCACTCACCATTATTCCCGGAGAAACAGTTCGCGATGTTTCTACACCAATCACTTCCGAATTGGCTCGCCGGTATAAAATTGTAGAACAAAACGTACCAAAACCAGCTGCTCCTGTAACCCAACCTGAAGCTGCTCCAGTTGCACCAGCTCCAGCACCAAATCATACTCATGTTGCTCCGGCTCCAGTTCTAGCACCACAACCTGAAGTTAGCATGACTGCTCCAGCCATGCATCCAGCAATCGCTCAAACACAGCCCACAGCTTGCGCACCTAAAAAACCTAAAAAATCTAAAAAAGCTAAAAAACCTTGTGAAATAGCATTCACCGACACAACACCTCCTAATCTCAATCAACGAATACCAGGAAGCTGCTGGATAACAACACAACTCAATCTTCTCGGCGAAGGAAGAGAAGAAATAATCCAAATCACAAGCGATGGTTTTAGATTATGGCCAAACACGGACTTTGTAGGACTACAAGCTTTTTCTGGGTTTCCAGCAAAAGCCCAAAGGGGCTTACAGCAACGTCTTCAAAATCAACTCACAACATGGCAAAAAAAATGCAACGCAAAAGCCCCAGCCGAAGAAGCTGCTCAAAAAAGCTTGTGGCAAAGAACGAAAGAAAAAATAACTCAAATAAAGAGGTATAAGTTCTGGTAGTAGGGCTAAATAAAATTCAACTTCACGCTTTTTTTTCCTGATGTCTAGCAGATTGTTTTTTGTTTTTATACATTGCATTGCATACAAAAAATAATTATTCAGAAAGATCTGCTATGCGATCTCTTTTGTCTTTCTATCTTCTTGTTTGCGTCTTTTTTTCGGGCTCTATGATTCGAGCCGAATATATGTACAGCGAAAACTACAACACACTTGGCTGGCAGCCGATTCAACCAGGATCTCAAAATGCTTCTGTCTCATTCACAGCAAAGGCTGGTTCAGATATTTTTATTGCTTTTCAATACGACAACGATCCCAACAAATACCTTGAAATCAATCTTGGCGGCTGGGGAAATAGTAAAACGGCTATCTCTCAGATAGAAAATGGGGTTCAAAGTAACGTAAATTTTTCATCACTTGTGCCAAATCCAATCACTCAACCCTGGGCTTCTATAAACTACGTAGCAACGATTGAAAATAATCTTTTAACCATCACATCAAATGGAGCTCCCATAACACGTCAGGATATCTCCTTTCTTGAGGGTAAAAATCTTACAGGATATTCATTTAAAGGCTGGGGATGGGCATACTGGGAACTAGAAAGCCATAAGATCGAGCAAAATACACCCTCTAGCCAAATTGCTACAGAAAAACAAACAACGCTTTCTACCAATAATTTTAATGATTATGGATGGAAACCTATCACCACGCCTTCAAACAATCTTTCTCTCTCATTTGAAGCAATTGCACAAAATGATATTCACATTGGACTGCAGTATTCCCCAAGTGAATACATCTTTATCGCAATTGGTGGATGGTACAACACGCAAGGATGTATCCGAAAAAATATAATGCCTGAATCAATTCAAGTTGATATCACCGCACCCTCTCTCATTATTCCAATGCCAAACACAAGAGTAAAATACGTTATTTCTATTACAACCACAGATAATCAGCCTGGATCAACTCTCACCGTAACGGCAAATGAGAGAACTATTTATACCGTTAACTTAGAAATTCTAAAACAAAATTACACACATTACTCATTCAGATCTTGGCCTCCAAGCACAGTAGTTCTTTTTAATGAAACAATTAATACTTCTGCTGCATCAACAACTTTACAAACGTCAAACGCATCCACAAGCCCACAGCAATCAATAGCTACCCAAATAACAGTGAATGACTATAATTCATTTGGTTGGAAAAACTTTCCAACAACCCAAACTGCTGTTGTTTCTTTTCAAGCAAAAGCTACCGGCGATATCCACGTAGCCTTTCAATATGAACCAAATTCTTATTTTGAAATTGTCGTCGGCGGATGGGGCAATACGCAATCTGCTATTCGTGAATATATTAGGGGAAATCCTTTTAACGAACAAATGATTCCAAGCCCCTCCGGCATGGTTATTCCAGACACCAATAATTTTGTAAACTTTACCGTCAAAATACAAAACAACATGCTTACTGTCATGGCAAATAATAAAGAACTTTTTTCTCAGTATATTTATTTCATTAACAACAAATCATTTAATGCCTATTCCTTTAAAGCTATTCCCAATATTCCTTGGATGATGCAAAACGACATGCCAAGCGAAACAACCATGCAACAAACCCCTGCCGCACCAACAATGACAGGCCCACAGCAATCAATAGCTACTCAAATAACAGTGAATGACTATAATTCATTTGGTTGGAAAAACTTTCCAACAACCCAAACTGCTGTTGTTTCTTTTCAAGCAAAAGCTACCGGCGATATCCACGTAGCCTTTCAATATGAACCAAATT
>VHBT01000015.1 GCA_016871815.1 Candidatus Dependentiae bacterium | reverse complement strand
AAGCCCCCTTCGGGCAACACACCAGAACTATTAAGCTTTACTTTAAATTGATAATGCTCACTCTGATTTTTTCTTAATCGAGAGGTAAGAACATCAACAAAAAACCATTTATCATTCAAACCTGTTGGATTAAGCGTCGTTGACGACCCTGCTACCGAAGCTGTAACCTTAATCGCTCCAATAGGCCCCATAAGAGCTCCTTGATACTTGATTCTTGTTGGAGATGCTACAAAACTATCGTTTGTGTCGCTTACCTGCATCAAATACAATCCCTTATTGGTTCCAACCAAGAACATTTTTCCGCCAATCAATGCAATATCACGCATATATTCACCTGGATCGGTAAATATTTCAGCCGTATTGAATGCTTCTAAGGCCTCAGGAGAAGAGTCCTTGAATTTTCCTTCTGTTGCGACAAACCCAGTAAGCCCTTGCCGTCCCATACAAATTACCAATGGAGCAAGTGCAGATGTTTCGTTCACAACGGTAGTTGTCACAAGAATTTTATACACGGGACCAGAAACAGCAGAAAGCACCTTCCATGTTTGCGAATTAAGTGCGGTATAAGCGCCAGAATTTGTATCTGCAAACGAGCCGGGAAGACTTGTCCACCCCCTACCGTTTGAACCATTTCTTAACACAGCAAGACCTCGGTATCCACCGGCAAAAACCCAACCAGGAAGACGTGGTGCAGCAGCAATACAATAAATACTCTTTATTTGATCCAAGTCTGTATCTTGCGCAAAAACCATATATTTTGTTGGATCCAACTTATACGGATAACGGAATGATCCAACAGCAAAAGCTCCTACGTTTTTTGTACAAAAGCCAAGCGCAATTTTGTTATACCCAAAAGCTCCAAATAAATGTGTAGAATCTTGATGATCATTCGAATAACAACTCATAAACTGCATACCATACATTTTTGATGTACCCGCAGAGAAATCTTCCTGAAGCGCACGCGCAAATGAATAAATATTTTGGCGTGAACTATTAACCCCGGTTATTTTTTCGTTCGTATTCCAGCCAATTTTTTGAATAAACGATGAATCATGATTAACCGCAATCAAGGTATCTGTTGATGCATCATACCCAAGCGATGCGATATTTTCATTTGCACCACCAATACATTGCCACTCAGTCCAACCAACAAGATTTTCATCTAAATCTGTAAGCGCCTGCGAAACAAATACTCCTCTTCGACCAGTAACACCCTGAGGATTTGCAACACTCACAAAAACAGCTCGCCCAGAAACCAAAATATCTGTGACCACGCTACGTTGATGCGTTGGCAAGTACCCTCCCCCAACAACATGTTTTGCATAGTTAGCTGCACTATCAGCAGTTTCGCTCCAGGTTTGAGGTGCAAGAACAGCTGCCGTTGCATGAGTAGAATCAGTTGCAATTTTTCCTCTATGCGTACCAGATGAAACTAATGGTAATGCATAAATTTTATTTAAGCGTACAGCACCTTGGCCTGATCCATCGGTTGCAACACCCGCATGATTGGTCCCATTAAAAATTAAATAGGATTTATTATTTGCAGGTGCTTCAAGATCTGTTTTTGTATACATCGAGCGAACTTTAAGAATGTGCTTAAATCCTGTGGTATTATCAACCGATCCTTCAAGAAGTTTTCCTGAATATCGCTGACCCGTTTCAGCATCATTCCACCCAATAAACACAAGTCCTGCATCATCATCGCTATCACTGTTTTTTCCATCAGTTGCTTTTGTAAACGCAAGATACGTGATCTGAGAAATAGGGTCTGAATACATGTCTTCAAGAGATCGGTAAGTCAATGGGTCACCTGTTTGCCCTGTTTGTAATGCCAAAGCCGATGAACCATCCGCTAAAGAATAAACAAAATTTGTACCAGAATAAGGAAGCATATCAGATGCTGTAACAACAGGCTTATTTTCACTATCTAATGTTGTTATTACAGTATGAGTAAATGCTCGAATACAATTGTTATTTCCACTCGAAAAATCATTTCGCGCAGCATCTGGAATAGCCGCTAAAACAATTCCATTTGTGGTTGCTTTTGGCACAAACGAAAGCGCAAAAATACGGGAAGCCGTTCCTGCCGAATCTTTAACATCAGTTGCAACGTTACGTGAAAAAATTGTTCGCGAAGCATCAACCAAGAATAACCGCTTTCCACCATAATTAAGGGTTGTCTCATCAATTTCTGAATGAGTAACAACCAAGATTCCACTTTCATGGAGCGCAGTTGTCCAGATCGCCTTATTGAGAATATCTTCATGCGAAACAAAATGTTGCGTAAGTCCTTGACCAGTTCCTCCAACACCATACCCAACCAGAGAATTGCTTTGCATATCCTTATTTGCACTCGCAGCATAAAACAAATTAAATCCAGGCAAGAACAATCCCAAGCGTCTATTTCGCCACAGCGTTGTTAAATCAGCAATATCAAGCTTTGGCGCTCTTGCAGATGCTGTAGGTGTCACTAAAGCGAAAGAGTTTTGAGGATATTGAGCAAACGTAGGAAGTGCTGTTCCCACAAATTCATTAACGTGATTATTATCAAAAAGAACCATCACGCGATCCGAACCTACAGTATCGATACCGAATGTCACAATCGGAGAATTAAAGGCGGTTGAATTAACCCGTTCCCAAGGAGTCCACCCTTTAAGTTTTCCAGACTTTCCTGTCGCAAGTTCTGTTTCTGAAGAATCATCATTATATGCAAAAAGAGCGCTTGTTTTAAATAGACATGGACGACCTAAATCGTCTGCAACAGAAACATAGACATTTAATTTTGCCTCTTGAACAATAACACTCATATCTGTCACAGGAACGTGAGGCGAAACAGGTAATGGACCACAACCAACTGTTCTTGCAGCAATCAAAGAAAGAGCATTTGGAGACTCTGCAAGTGCATCTCGACCCGCCGTTAACATGCTAATATCATTTCGTTGATCTAACCATGAATCATCATGTGCTGTAACTCCAGAACCTGAAGTTCCCGGATTATGTTTTGTATCAATTTTACCCTGAGCTGCTGTTGACGCGCTATTTCTATTAACCAGCGGAAGTGCATAAATACGATTATACGAATACTGATCACCACCACCACACACGAGCAAATATTTTTTCTTATCTGGTTCCCCATCCCCTGGATTTACCGTAAAAGAACGAACCCTATGAACGTATGGAATTAACGATTTTGCACTACCAGCAGGAGAAGATAACAATTCGCCATCATTTACAAATTTCAAAACAGGAGAAGCTGGCGTTGTTTCATCTAAATAAATTGCACACAAGCCAACTTTAGTTTCATCGGTTCGTGCAAATGCGCAATATAAGCGTTTTAACGATGAATCCCACCACATATCTCGCAATTCGCTAAACGAACCAAGACCTGCTGCTGAAAGTTTAGATGCCGCAAGCTCTGTCATGCCTTCGCCATCTTCATCCAAAATATACAATCGAAAACATGCACCAGTAGATGCGGAATTAAACGTCACATCGGTAGAACTGCCCGCAATTGCAACAACAAAGACTTTTTTTGTTGCCGCTGAAACGCTATCCGAAGCACGTTCTACAAAACACGTTTTAAAGGGAATAGATGCAACACCAGAATTGTTCAAAAATTGAGTGTGAATAAAATACGTGGGAGATGTTTGAGCCGGATCAACTTTAACTGCATACATTTTAGATGCAGGAGCTATGCCACTTTCATTTGCCATGATTTGCAATAACCATGGAGCGTCATCTGTGCCCTTATAAACCAACGACATATCCCACAACGACCTGGTTTCATACCCATTTTCAACAAACGGAGCTTCTGCCAATTGATGCGGTGCTAAACTTTTTACAACACCACCAGCCGAAACACCAACTGCCAAGCGATTGGTTGATAATTTTGAAATAGCTCCAAGAAATAATTGTCGCTGCACAGAATCATAAAAAGATGTTTTTCGCATTTGCCATTGATAAGGCAACGAATACACAACATCTCCCAGCACAGCAGTAGAAGCCAAATAATGACTAAAAATTAAAAAGAAAAACAAAAAAAACTTAGATGCTCGACGGTTATCACTCATTTCTCACCTTTTTTGCAGAATAAACTGCTTCGTGTTTTTGCCTTAAATTGTTATTGAATCAACATAATACAAAGAAGAATCAACCTGCCGGACAGCTTAGTTTAAAAAAGAATGACCGTAAATAGCAGTCGCACATTATGTAAAAACTCTTTTCATCAAGAACTAATAAAAAAATAATCGTTTTTAATTAAAGACGCCTAAAACACGCAAAGCAGCTGGACTTTCAGACTTGTGCGCTAAAACCTTTTTTGCTAACAATTTCGTTTCCGCTGGTTCAAAACTCTTTGGCGTCAATTCATAGACAGCATCACTATTCCTGCAACCATTCAACAATGATTCATTTCAAGAAGATAGCCAATTTCCACAATAAAGTTTTAAGCTCCAATAAAACACTTCTATATCAAATTCATCTAATGAAATATGACCATCTATAAATGCTTTGAAACATTCTACATTTTCTTTTAAATATTCCGTTTTTGGTACAGGTCGCACGCTCAAATCAAAAATTGTTTTTATAGGAATAGTCCAGCAATAAACATCTTTAATTTCAACTTCATCGAATGAAAAAGTCCTCATTCCATTCAACACATATTTTACAATTTTACGTATAATTTTTTTAGAAAAAATAAATGGTTCACGTGCATTTGGATAATCGTTACTTTCTGTATCTTTTTTTTGGATTTCTCCTATTCCTATTGCTAATAAAATAATCCCCATACGATCAACATCCAAACCGAAAGAAAATGCTTCCGCTTCATCAAAAGACTCTTTTAATATCAAAAAATCATCTAAAGTAGATCCAATAGAAAGCTTACCATCATATTTAGGGTTGCGCGCTTCGTCCCAAAAAATTTGCCAGTAATAAGCCTTTTTAAAAAAATAATTTTGATCATCTTCCAATCGTTGTAAAATTAACTCAATAAACAGTTCAATCATTGATATTGTTAATTTCATAATTCGATGCCTCTCTCTATTAACCATTCCATCGCAGCCCAGACCTGATTTTTGTGTCTTCTTATTTGTTTTTTTAATGAATCAATTCGATCTTTTATAATTTTCATCCGTTCTGTTATATTTTTAGCGTTTGCCAATCTTCCATCATCCATAGAATCAGGCTTGTTTCGATATTGCTTTAATTTTTGTTTATGTTTTATAACCTGTCTTTTAAAAGACTTAAACGAACTTGAATTTTCCGCAATCGCTTTTTCATTCATTTTTTTCTTCAATTCATCAATAAATTTTCTCTCATCTGTACGAAGCTCATAATCAAGATCGCCAACCTCATCTGCATTTTTTTCATCAGCAGTTTCATCATCCTCATCATCATCTGGATCCGGAGGCTCAGACCCACCACATGAAGCTACCTGTTCTTGCGATTGCGTCTCTCCTTGTACCTCACCACTATCTGCAGATGCATTATTTCGGGCAGGAGCAAGACTGTTTTTGCTGCGGCTGAGCATCGCATTTGTATCGCGCTCGTCAAATTTTTTGACGATCCATTCTGCTGATTTTTTAACCGCCTCAAAAATGGTTACCACCGCTCGTGTGGTATAATTTACAAAGTTTTTTTAAGGATTAACTCAGTTCACCTAAAACATGCAAAGCTGCTTTACTCTCAGGTTTTTGGGCTAAAACCTTTTCAACAAAAACTTTTGCTTCCTCTGGCTCAAAACTCTCTGGCGTTAATTCATAAATCTCAAGCAACTGCTCAATAATTTCAACGTTTTCTGGTTCAAGTTCTACGGCTCTGTGCGTGTGAAAAAAAGCCACGCCTTCTCTTCCATAGTACCCTTTAGCTAAAAAGGGAACATATTGATCCAAAAAAAACTCTGCCGCAAGCAGATGTAAATCGACCTTTTCTTCCTCGCGAATCATTGCCCACACAAATGAGTAGGCATACAAAAAACCATCTCGTGCAAATATCCGTAATAACGTAAAAAGTTCTTCACGTGAATGTGACGCAAGGTTTGCAAGCGCCTTTGAAAATCTACCTTTTTCTATCAAAATTTTTGTTTTTTCTATACCAAAAAGGCCATCCCAGGGAAACTCAAGGGGTTCTGACGAGTATTCTTTCGTTCGATTAAAACAATACTTTGATTCAGCTGATTTTGGATTTATAGATAATAAATTTTTAGCAATATGATACATTTCTACGGGAGTAAAAACCTCATCTGGAATCTCATAAAGATACGCTTGCAATTCTAATATACTAAAATCATCGGGCCGTAATTCTATCATGCAAGAAACATGCGCATATGTTGAATAAATTGCTCCAAAAAGATAATTAAATAAAGAATCACAAAGATTATAACAAATCTTTTGAGCAAAAAATGAATATGTTTTATCTAAAATTAAATAATTAGCAAAGGCATATGATGTGATATCAGACCCAACACCAAGCGATAAAACAAGGATATTTTCTATTTCATCATTTGTTAAACTTTTTATTTCTCGTGCAGCCTCACAAAAAAGGCCTTTTTTTATTTTTTTTATTATTAATTCATACATAAGTTTTCCATCTTATCATTGCAGTTGTTATCCGAATCGATCCATCGGGTAGAAAAAATGTTCTAGCCTCTACGATATGATTATTTATTTTTAATATATATTTTCTCTGCCCAAATACTTGATTAAGATTTTTTCTTTTTTCAATTCCATTTTTAATCGTACGCGCAATTATACGTCTCACCTCTGGCCAATTTTCTTTATAATTTTTCACCAATTTTTCCCATTGATGCTTTGCCTGAAAAATATGATCTTGCGTCCCAGAATGAGATCCTTTTTCGATTTTGGCTTCGATCTCATCAAGCACTTTTGCATCTTCAGGTCGTTCTTCATTTTCCTCGGGAACATCATCCTCATCATCATCAGGATCGGGAGGCTCAGACCCACCGCATGAAGCTACCTGTTCCTGTGATTGCGTTTCTCCTTGCACCTCACCGCTATCTGCAGATGCATTATTTCGGGCAGGAGCAAGACTTTTTTTGCTGCGGCTGAGCGTCGCATTTGTATCGCGCTCGTAAAATTTTTTGACGATCCATTCTGCTGATTTTTTAACCGCCTCAAAAATGGTCACCACCGCTCGTGTGGTATAATTTACAAAGGCATGTAAGTTATTTGTTTTAAGCGCCACATACGCAACCCCGCCAGAAAAAAGTATCACGGGAGCAAGCGGCACAAGCGTTGCCGCAGAAGGAAACACCGCGCAACCAAAAGCGGTTTCGATCGTTGAAACAACCAACCGTGGCGACAGTGCATACGCCGCGATACCACTAATCGCACTATTAAAAAAGTTCCATCCATCAAACTCAAACGGATCTTCGGAAAAGATTTTCTGGCGAGTTATTTCTTCTAAAATCATTCGCTCAAATCGTGAAATATTCTTTTTACTCATGGCAGTTCTTCGTTTGTCATGTTCGTCAGAAAAACGCTGCAAATCGACTTTGTCTTGTGGCAAGATCGCTTTTTCATCAAGCTCTTTTAAAGCTCGATTCAAGCTATCTGTGTAGGGTTTTTGTCGCTCAAGCGCTTGCTCTTTGTCATACTCCTGCAGCTTTGAAAACATATTTGAGAGCGCAAACTCTGAAAATTCTGTGCCGACGTAAGACGTTCTAAAAATATTTTCCAGCGGCATGCGTACATTAAAATCTATGCCCTGTTTTTTTAACTCAGATGAGAATACATCGCATACCGGTTGTATTGCCGAAAGCACATGAGTAATAATTTTTTGAGAATTATCGTAAATAACAAATACGCCAGCGCTGGTAAAAAACTTGCACGAAAGCTCTGGTGTTAACAAAAATTCTTGAACCGGCAACGGAAATAGTCCGTTCCCAAAACCAAAACGATTTTCTAACGTGCTAGTAATTGCTAGCGGAGACAGACCAGAAGCCACACACCCAATTAATGCTTTATGGTTAAAATGCCAACCATCATACGTTCTGCCATCAACACCATAAACAAGCTTCAAAGAATTCCACGATGATGCCTGCAGCTGGCGATGATCCTTGATAAAATCGTGTGTCAAATCATCCATTTTTGACGCTGGTAAGCGATTAAGATTGTGTACAATTTTTTTTAACCCATCCACCATCAAATTATATGGCGGATCTCGTGGAACTGCCGGCGCAATCCTCACAATAGTTACTACCTGATTGTCATCAAGTCTGACAACTGCCGCATGATCGCGTGAGACTGATACAAAGGAAAAACCATGAATCGGCCGCGAAAGATCTGCGAGCAACCATTCTTTTTTCTGATTAATCTTTTCAACAATTTTTCCCGGTGTAAGCTTGTAATAATCTGCCGCAACAACTGCCCGTTGCGAAAAACCAAATCCATTAAACTCGATATTCATTTCAGTGTCGTTTTTTATTATTTTTTCATCACTCCACGTAGTCGGTAATGCTGCTGACGAAAAAAACTCCTCAACAATCGAGCTGTATACTTGTTTTGGTATGTATGCAGATTTTACATGGCAGAACGCTCGTTGCTCTAAGTCTTTTTGTTCTTGCACCAATTCTTCGGCTCGATCTTGCGGTGCGTTATGTCGCTCATATTCAAGGTTAATAAAGTCAACCAGCTGTCCATGAATATCCATAAAAATGAGTATGCGCTTATCGGCTAGGGCAACACTCAAACCTGTTTTTTCGTGCGAATAAACTTGCGTGCCATCGATCGCCGCGACCTGCGTTCCATATTCGATGGTATACTGCAGCGCAGAATATGAAATTGCATATTTATCTAAAAAAAATTGTACTGGTGATGAAAGATAATATTCACCAACCTGCATATTCAACTGCGGATATTTTTGTAACAACTCCGTAAATTGTTCATTAATACCTTGGGTTTTTTCTTCGTGCTCAAGCGCGACCTGTGCTGACCACTGTGCAACCTTGCTTGAAACATCTGCGCATGCAAACTCATCAAGCTGACGTCGCATCTGTGATGCCCGCACATCGTATCTATCGATTTTAAACGCCTGCGCAAGTGCTCCCGTCTTCTTATACAATACATCCAACTCAATGCAGCCATCTGGCAACGGTCGCGCTTCAAATTCAACCGCAGCGTCCTGCAAATATTTTTTCTCTACTTCTTTAAGCGGTGTATTGGGAATGTCTTTAAGCCGAGGGATTAGCTGTGGTTTTTGATATACTTCTTGCTGAACAGGAGCTTGATATGGATTATCAGCTCTCACTGGAACGAGGCTTTTTGTGTCTACCGAAACCCTAACTGAAACCCTAGAATTTGCATTTTCTGGACCATATATTGGTGAGTGTATTACCGCTGGCGATGAAATACCATGGCTAGAAAATCGACTTTCAAACGCATGCACCGACAAAGAACTCAGCGCACAAAAAAACCACCAAAACAACAAATGCATAGCTACAACCCTGGCAACAACCCAGCATTCGCAAGGACGATATCGCGATTATCCTGTGTTGTAAAGAAGAATTTTAACACACATCTCATACGTGTATTGTATTAATCACTATTTTTTGATAAAAACTGAAGCCGTCGATGATGAGCTGATATTGCATCATCACAATGAAAGGATTTTATTTGTCTATCCTCTTTATCGTTGGGACCCGTCCTGAAGCAATAAAATTATTTCCGCTCTATCTTGCGTTCAAAGAACAAGGCCTACCGGTCAAGCTGTGCATTTCATCGCAACACATTCAATTGATGAATGAGCAACTACATTTTTTTAATGTTACACCAGATTTTCAACTGCCACTTTCACCCCATCTGGGAAACTTAAATGAACTTTTTGGACAAATTGTTCATGAATTAGAGTTAATTTATAAACAATTTTTTTTTAGTTGGGTTTTTGTACAAGGAGACACTGCAACAACCTGTGCTGCTGCAATTTCTGCATTTAATAGAAAAATTAAAATCGCCCACGTTGAAGCTGGACTACGAACCTTTGACCTAGAAAACCCTTATCCTGAAGAAGGATATCGATCGATTATCAGCAGAATCGCAACCATTAATTATGCACCAACAAAACACGCAGAAAAAAACCTACTCGAAGAAAAAATAAGCGCAGAAAAAATTATCTGTGTTGGAAACACGGTTGTTGACGCTCTTCATTTTGGTATAAATAAAATTAATAAAGACCGTTCATTGGTTTCGCAAAATATCCAGGATTTTTGCCAAAAAGCTAAAAACAATAACCAAAAAATAATACTTCTTACCGCACATCGTCGTGAAGCTCATGGCCAAAATCTAACCAACATTTTTTTAGCAATTAAAAATTTTTTATTACATAACGAAAATGTTGTTTGTATTTACCCATCTCATCCAAATCCCAAAATCCAGACATCTCTCATTGTTTCTGGATTTACAAAAGAACTTTTACAAGATCAACTTTTTTTTAGTCCACCACTTTCGTATGCAGATCTTGTTTACTCACTCACGCAAGCAGATTGTATCGCCACCGATTCGGGAGGAATTCAAGAAGAAGCTATTTCGCTGGGAAAACCTATTATTTGTCTACGCAATACCACCGAACGCCCAGAAGGAATCGATCTTGGACTTTCAACCATAACTGGATTTGATACATCAAAAATTACACGCGCCCTAGAAGAAAAACTCTTACAATCAAACCAACCCGCCACTCTGTCATTAATTTACGGCGATGGCTCATCGTGCAAACAAATTCTTAACCATTTTCTGAGCCATTATGTTTCGCCAGAAAAAATAAGTCCTTTAAAGCTTTGGGAGAAACCAAAAACCATGAATATAAATGTACAATCTCATAAAAAATCAGTGTGCATAGTTGGTGTTGGGTACATCGGATTACCAACCGCATTACTTGCAGCAAACACCTCTTTTGATGTTGAAGCCTACGACATTGATCATGAAAAAATTACCCAACTAAAAAATGGCATTACCTCAATTCGAGAACATGATCTTGTAACACTTCTACAGTCGATTTACAAAAAAATTTCATTCACAACAAATCCTCAATTAAAAGCTGATTTTTTTATCATTGCGGTTCCAACGCCATTTCATGAAAATAAAACCGCTAATGTTGATTATGTTTGGCAGGCGATTTCAACCATAACACCCCTGCTCACAGAAGGTTGTTGTATTATTATAGAATCGACAATTCCTGTTTTCTTAACCGATACGATCGCAAAAACCATTGAAAAACAAACATCTTTTATCGTTGGTAAAACTATTTTTGTAGCACATTGCCCTGAACGCGTACTTCCTGGAAATACCCTGTATGAACTCACGCATAATAATCGAATTTTGGGTGGCGTAACTCCAGAATGCGCAAAAAAAGCTGCTGAATTTTATGCCCCATTTGTTTTTGGAAGCATTCAGCATACAACCGCAAAAAATGCTGAACTTGTAAAGCTTATCGAAAACAGCTCGAGAGATGTTCAAATTGCTCTTGCAAATCAAATTGACCAAATTTGCACCGCTGCAGGAACCGACAGCAGAGAAGTTATTGCTCTTGCAAATCAACACCCTCGTGTAAAAATTTTAGAACCAGGATGTGGAGTTGGGGGACACTGTATCGCGGTAGATCCTTATTTTTTAATCAATACTTTCCCACAAGCAACTCAACTGTTTGCTGAAGCGCGTAAGATCAATCATCATCGCCCAGAATTAGTTTTGCATCGAATTCTTGATGTTATTTCAAAAATTCGCACACAGAGTCCAACACGAAAACTTTCAATAGGAATTTGGGGCCTTACCTTTAAGCCAAATGTGGATGACATGCGAGAATCTCCAGCTCTTGAAATCGCTCAAAAATTACATTCTTTAGAAAAAAATTGCTCATTTCATGTTGTTGAACCAAATGTTCACCCGCATAAAATTCAAGAACTCGGTTTCTTTGCAGAAATAGATCCGTTGCGATCTCTAGAAATCGCTGACGGGATAATTATTTTGGTAAAACATAATGAATTTAAAAAAATTTCATACACACAACTCAAAAACAATGTCATTTTCGATGCCTGCGGCCTTCTTTACGACACCGGACACCACCAAGAGATAGCCCAAACCGAAACACTTTTACTACATACAAAAAAATCGACCTCCGCAACTTTCTAGAAAGGCCGGCCATGAAACAAGTCTTTTTGTCGCAAGGAAAAGCAGTAATTCAAGAAGTTTCAAGACCTCTTCTTAACGACACAAGCGTACTTGTTGAAGTTGCATACTCCTGCATTAGTCCAGGAACAGAACGCGCAACTCTCAACAATACAAATAAATCAATTGTTAATCGTATTTTTACTGAAGGCCAATCTCAGATAAACAAAACCCTAGAAGCCCTGGCTCAAAATGGGCTGCGTTCAACAATTTCACTCGTCAAAAGCAAACTCGAACAACTTATTGCAGTTGGTTACTCATGCTCTGGAGTTGTTATCGCCGTTGGAGCTCGTGTAAAAAACATATCAGTTGGCGACCTTGTTGCATGTGCTGGATCTGGCTATGCGATGCATGGCCAATTCGTTGTTGTGCCAGAACATTTAACGGCAAAACTAATCCACGAAGAGTCACTCAAAAACGCATCTGCAACAACACTTGGCGCTATTTCACTACATGCACTTAGACGGGCTGACATTCATTTCGATGAAATTGTTTGCGTACAAGGACTTGGTTTTCTCGGCCTTATCACAGTTCAATTAGCATTTTTGGCAGGATGCCGAGTGATTGGCATAGACATCCAACAAGATCGACTAGATCTTGCAAAAAAATACGGTGCTTTTTCTGTAATAAATGGACAAAGTCCAACAGCCCTTAAAGAGCTCTTATTTGCAACTGAACATCACGGAGCAGATGCAACAATCATAACTGCTGCCGGAAACTCTGCTGAAATTCTTGAATTTGCAACACAAGCAACACGCCGAAAAGGAAAAATTATTATTGTTGGGGATACCCCAATCACCGCATCACGCGATGAATTGTATCAAAAAGAAATCGATTTACTTATTTCTTGCTCGTATGGACCTGGAAGATATGACGAACAATACGAAGCACAAGGAATCGACTATCCATATGCGTATGTACGCTGGACAGAACACCGGAATCTGCAAACAATTGCTCGACTTATCGATGAAAAAAAACTTAATTTTGATGATTTAATAACCAGCGAATATCAATTACAGCAAGCTCCAGAGGCATATGAATCTCTTTCCAAAAAAACCGCGATTGGTATTGTTCTGTCTTATAGCAATCACTCAGAAATTATAGACCCTCAACCAGAAATAAGTCATGTCCCTGCGATTGTTTTTAAAAACCCATCAGATTCAATAAAAATTGGATGGATCGGAACAGGAGGCTTTTCTACCACCCAACTCATTCCTTCTTTTTTAAAGAATCCTGCAATCTCTTTGCATGCTCTTTCAGATACAAAAATTCAAACGGTTGTTAATGCTGCTCGCCAATTTAACGTCGCAGAATATTCAAATGACTATCGACATCTTCTTGCGATTGAAGAAATAGACGCTTTTGTTATCGCAACACCACACAAATTTCATACCGAGCAACTTCTTGACGCACTTTCTACGGGCAGACCAGTTTTTGTAGAAAAACCAGTTGCAGTAACTCACGATCAACTCAAAAAACTCTATGCTTTTCACCATCTGCAGCCAACAGCTCCGTGGCATGTTGATTTCAACCGCAGACATTCACCGTTTATTGCACAGATCAAAAAAGCAATCACCAATCGAGCAACCCCACTAGCTATAACATACAGAATTAACGCCGGATATATTCCATCAACTCATTGGATTCAATCCCTTGAACATGGCGGAAGAATTGTTGGAGAAGTATGCCACTTCATTCATCTGCTGATTTATCTCTCCGGAAGTCTTGTTACTCGGATTGCAGTATCTCCTGCGGGTAAAGGTCGCGCCGACATGAATAACAATGACACTCTTTCAATTCAACTGAGCTTTGCAGACAACTCAATTGCATCGATTTTATACGCAGCCACAGGAAGCTCTTTACTCGAAAAAGAGCGCCTTGAAATCTTTTGGGATGGAAAAAGCGCAATTCTTGAGGACTTTAAAACACTACAAGGGTTTGGATTAGACCATACGTTTAACCGCATGAGTAGTACACCAGAAAAAGGATACACACAGGCTATATCATATTTTGTTGATGGAATCATATCTGGCGATTTATCGTCTCACGTAGGTGAACGCCAACGTATTTTATATGCAACGGAAATAACCCTTGAAGTAGATCTTCTTGCGCAAGCTGGAGGCGGCGTTGTCGATTACGGATATCAGGCTCAAAAACTATCTCAAACAAGCGAAAAACAAGATGATTTCTTCCAGGCATCTCCAGAAAATCAAACCATTCAACTCTAATCGATAAGGATATACCATGTGTGGAATCGCAGGTTTTTACGATACCAAAAAAAACCTAACGGATAATCACTTTGCGCTTTTACGCGGCATGGAAGAAGCAATTAAACACCGCGGTCCAGATGGTTATGGATATTGGCTTTCTCACGATAATTTGATGGGACTTGTTCACCGCAGACTCAGCATTCAAGATCAGTCTTTTAACGCTCGACAACCCTTTCATAGTGATGACAATTCGATTGTTATTTCATTTAATGGAGAAATTTACAATCATCCAGAACTTTCAGTTCAATTCAAAAACGAAGGATTTGTATACAAATCAAACAGCGACACAGAAACACTTGTTTTTGCATACAAAAAATGGGGCATTGAATGCTTAAAACATCTTAATGGCATGTTTGCATTTGCGTTATTTGATACAAACAAAAAAACTCTTTTTCTTGCACGTGATCGATTTGGCATCAAACCGCTCTATTTTTCTACTCAAGGCGGAATCATTTCATTCGCTTCTGAAATCAAAGCGCTCACAACACTCCCTTTTATAAAAAAAACCATTATACCAGAGCTTATTTCGCACTACCTTTCTTTGATGATCACACCTGCACCACTAACGTTATTTAAAGAAATATACAAACTTCCAGCAGGATGGTATGCAATATCCAAGCTCGATGGCGAATTAAATTTTCACCAATGGTATTCACCTCTTTCTATCATTACCCAGCAGACAACTATTTCCGATGAAGCCGAAGCAATCAATGCACTAGACTCATTACTTCAAGCCGCAGTAAAACGAACAATGCTTTCAGATAGACCCGTTGGTGCTTTTTTATCAGGAGGACTCGATTCAAGTTTAATTGTTGCACTGATGAATCAGAGCTCATCAAACGTGCACACTTTTTCTGTTGGATATGAATCGTGGATGCAAGATAACGAACTAGAACACGCAAAAAAAGTTGCGCAGTTGTTTGCCACAAAGCACCATGAAGTGCTATTAACCGAACAGACTGCAAACGCAATTTTAGATAAAGCAATTTTTCATCTTGATGAACCACATGCAGACCCCGTCTGTATTCCTTTCAGCTGCGTTTCAGAGCTTGCACGAAACAATTCTATTCCGGCAATTTTGATAGGCGAAGGCGCAGATGAACTTTTTATGGGATACAGTATTTATCAAAAATATCACGTATTTAATTCAATCGGACTGTCTTCATCTCAACAATCATTTTCCTCCAACACAAAAAAAATTATTGCTGCATGCGCAGCTCCATTCATTCGCAAAAACGACTTTTATCAAGAGATTATGTACAACTGGGAAAACGATCGCGCACTTTTTTGGACCGGAGCTCTTCCCTTTACTGAACTTCAAAAAAAACAGCTTTTAACAAAAAAAATGTCTGAATTTCATGACCCTATTCTAGAAAAAATATATCCGGGACTACTCATAACGTCAGACACACATTCTATCATTGAATATCATAGAAAAAATCTCTACTCGAAAGCTCCAAATATTTCTCTAGAAAAAGAAATGTGTTACCTAGAACTCGTTCATCGATTGCCAGAACTACTTCTCATGCGTGCAGACAAAATGTCTATGATGCATGGGATAGAAACGCGAGTGCCATTTCTCGATCACACGATTGCCGAGTTTGCTCTTGCACTCCCAACAAAACTAAAAATTAGTTGGTCGTGTACAAAATATTTATTAAAAAAAGTCGCAGAACGATACTTACCCAAAGATATTGTTTATCGCAAAAAACAAGGCTTTAGCGTTCCTCTCTTGCATTGGTTTACAAAAGGAGAATACTTTCCTGCAAGGATCGCGAATACACTTGATACAAACGGTCCGCTATTTAGCAATCTTGATCCACAAAAAATAGCCTCAAATAATACGCAAGCTCCAACGAAAGCCGTTCAACAATGGTCGTTGTTGCAATTGTCGCTTTTTGAAAAAACCCTATAAAAGGATTATTCTTATGACCCCAACACACTATATGATTTTATGTGGCGGAAAAGGACAGCGTCTCTGGCCGTTAAGTCGCTCAAATACGCCAAAACAGCTCGTATCAGTTGATGACAAACAAACGCTGCTGGAAACAACCGTTGAACGATTAGCTCAAATAAAAAAAAATACTGATAAAATCGGAATTGTTACGAATAAAGAATACTTTCAGGCTATTCAGCAATTACTTGGTGATATTGTAGATACCTACACAATTGAACCTTGTGGAAAAAACACTGCACCAGCAATGCTGTACGCATGTTTGCAAATTGCAGAAGAAGAAAACACCGACCCTGTAGTTGTTTTTACCCCATCTGATCATTCAATTAAAGAGACCTTTTTATTCGAAAAAACATTAACGAGTGTCATTTCATATGCCGAATCGTATGGAGATATTTGTTTAATCGGAGTAAAACCTTCAAAAGCATCATCTTTGTACGGATATATTCTTGCAAACAATAAAGACGAAATAAATTCGCCAATTAATATTGATAAATTTATCGAAAAACCTCCACAAGAAATCGCTGAACTTCTCTGGAATACCTCATACACACTGTGGAATTGCGGTATTTTTGTTGCTCGAAATTCAATTTTTTTACAAGCATTCAAAGAAGCCGCTCCTGAGCTCTATCAGGATATGATTTCTGTGGTACAAGGACACAAAGAATACGCGCAAATTTCACCCTGCTCATTCGACACAACAGTAACAGAAAAGATTGCAAATCGCGTTGTCTTTGCATCAAATATGACCTGGCAAGATTTAGGTGATATTGAATCATTTGTCTCTTACTCTCAAGATAAAAACAGCAAAAAAGAACAAAATTGCATTTCTCTGAATGGCGAAGGAAACATCGCGCATAGCAAAAAAAAGCTTATCGCTTTTGTCGACGTAAGTAATTTGTGCGTCATCGAAACAGACGAAATAATTCTTGTAAAGAAAGTAGGAGAACAAGAAAACATCAGAGAACTTATAAAAAAATTGGAAGATAAGGGGTTTCAAAACTTTTTGTGATTATTCTTCTAAAGATTTGCTTATTCCAGAAAATTGCTCAACATAAGCATTAAATTCCTTTTCTACATCCAGAAGATTCTTTTTTTTCATTTTCCATTCCGGGAGAAACCAGCCCCAGTAGAACTTTTCTGCATGTTTCTCTTCTGCCAATAATCCCTGCCGCGTAAGAAAAACTCGATAATCTCTTTCTGCTTCAAGTGTGCGATACGTTGCAAGCTTATTTTTACAAGACCATGCAGACATTAAAACAAAAGCACCCCAAAAAAACATTCGTCGCTTATCAACTTTAACAAACCCAAAACCATCCTCTCGCTGGGCATAATTATAAAAATAAGTTGATCCATACATTCTAAATAATTCCATACACATCACGGCAATTGCTCCCAAACCTGCCGAATAAAATAATCGTCCAGTTGTTCCATGCCTAAAACCACGAGAAATTGCATCTACAAAGGTTAATTTATGATCATTGACCATATTCGCATGGAATCTAAATGCTAGTTGCTTCCAATATTGATCTGTTCTTTTTTCTTGCCCCAACAAAAGCTCTTGAGAAAAATTGTCATATATTTTTTCCAGTTCTTGATAAATTTTTTCATCATTTCCGGCATGTTTATTCCAAAGTGATTCAATCACGTATCGCACAAATGAATTTTTTTTCTCATCTGCCTGCAGCACTTGCGCAAGCTCAGAAGAGATATGTTTCAAAATATGCTCAAGAAAAGCCTCTGCCGTTCTACCGCCTAAACGGGCTTTGTGATAACAAAATGAAGATCTAATTCGCTTGAGAATTGGCCATGATTTAATTAAATGCTTCAGAAAAATTTCTTTTACTATTAACTGACCTGGATATGAGTCATGAGTATAAAAAGCCTGAAAAATTTTACGATTCTTTTCATTAACAGGTTCTTGGCGATCACTATTATTAATCTTTAGCCGACTAAACAATTGTTTAATCGTCGGCAACAATCCTTTTGATTTCCATTCCGGCTCTTCATCTGAACTATCAGCCTGTTTGGGCAGGGGTTGAGAGACTCTAACGCGACGATGTTCTGCTTTCTTCTGCATCACTTCTTGATCTGAATTATCAGTTTCCACCTCATTAGATTGTCCCCAAAAAAATTTCATACCTTGGAATACTTCTCTCAATGTATTTTCAAATCTTTTCTGAAATTTATTAAATAAAGATGAAGTGCTGAAATCTTGACCTCTTGAACTATTAACCCCTAATGACTCTTCAATCTCAATATGTTCTTTAACTAAAACTGTTCTTCGTCTTACCTCAGATTTTCCATTAAATTCAGAAACGCCCGCAGCAATATAATACTCTACAGCTTGCAAAAAGTATGACACGAAAAATGCCACTAAAAAATCCGATACTAGTGGATCAAGAGCCTTTACAGGAAGAGTGTAACCAAGTAAGTCCAGCTGTTCAAAGGGTGTTAAGTCATCACTTTTCTTTTGCAAAATACGGACAAGATTTGCTCGTTTAGCTTCTTTTTTTTTCTGAATTTCTGAAGAAAACCGATCAAAGTGCAGCTCTCCAAAGCTAGACAATCGTTCTATCGCCACTCGTTGCTTATAAGTTGGGACCGCAAAAACGTGCTTTCCCTGTAGTAACCCTACAGAGAACAGTCCACACAAAAATAATAACCGTGCACAATTCATTGGCTAAATCAATTTTATACTAAAAACACCTTCTATACTGCATGCCTTATTCTAGGTGAAAAGATGAAGAAAAACATTTTTAATAAAAAAACGATAATTTTTAGCTAAAATTTAAACTTTTTTATCTCTATTCGATTCTAGCTGACATCTTGCCCTGAAATAACAGTTGTTTTTTCGTGGACAATCAAGACCTGAAATATCCGCTTATCAGTAGCCTGCTGAACCGTAAAGATATAGCCTCGATAAATCAAAGATTCACCATTTTGGGGCAAATATTCAAATTTTTCGGCCAAAAATCCCGCAAGGGTCAACGATTCTTCAACTTCAAATTTAATCGCCAAGAAATCTTCGAGCTTATCTAACATAATACTCGCATTTATCAACCAACCGCCCTGCTCTAATGGGATAATACCTGTATGAATTTTTTCATGCTCGTCACTAATTTCACCAACAATTTCTTCGATCAAGTCTTCAAGAGTAACAAGCCCTATAACATTACCAAATTCATCAATAACAATAGCCATGTGCATTCGTTTTTTTAAAAACTCATTCAAAAGCTGGCTCACCCGTTTTGTCTGCGGTGTAAATAAGACTGGTCTTACAATCTCTTTAAGAGTGATATTTACCTGCGATGAATAATGATCAAACAAGTCTTTATGATAAATAATCCCAATAATATTATCTTCTTTACCGTCATACACCGGAACACGAGAATACCGATGATGCCTTAAAAATTGAATGGCATCGGGAATACCTGCATTTACATCAAGCAAAACCATGTCACTCTTGGGAACCATAACTTTTTCAACAAAAATTTCACCCAACCCAAAAACATTCTGCAACATTTCAGACTTCTCAGAGTCAATAATCCCAGATTCATCACTTTGTTTAATCAAATACTCAAGTTCATCTTCGGTAAACGCATCGTTTGATGAGGTGATATCGTTTCCAAAAAAAAGAAATATATTATTCACCACAGAAAGGAGCACCGTAACAATAGGATAAAGCGTTGTAATAATTCCTGACGCAAACCACAACAACATTTTAACGCCCTTGAGATAATGCAATCGTGCAGACATTTTCGGAATTAAATTTGTAAACAAAATATTGGCAACAGTAGCAACAACCGCACCAACACCAATACCAATTGACCCTAAAATAATTTCAAATGCTTTTGAAACGCACAATGTTGCCACAATATCAATAAAACTATTGAGCAATAAAATGCCAATTAACAGCTTTTGCGGATTAGTCTGCCAAATATCAAATAATCGTTCATAGCTTTTTACATCATCCCTCAACGCTTTCAGTTGATAGGGACGAACAAGATGAATAGCTGTCTCCAGAAAAGAAACCAGCCCACTCAGAAAATAACAAACAACAGCACCAACTATGAATATGTATACGGTCGACATGGCGCCGAAATCTCCCTCTTTTCTGATTTTTTATCTGCATTCAATTATTATAGTATAGCTGTTAAGAAATTATTTTTTTAACAGTTCTTTTATCTATTTTTCCAAACGAACTTAACGGCAGTTTATCCATCACGATAAATTTATGTGGAACCTTATACGCAGCAAGCCGTTTTTTGCAAACTTCAAGCAACTCTACAGAATCTATAAATACGCCTGGATAAGGCTCAACAACTGCTATAGGAATCTGTCCAAACAATTCATGGTCAGCGCCAAAAACCGCAACCTTAAAAACACCCGAAACCTGTACCAAAACTCGCTCGACTTCCTCCGGGTAAATATTAAATCCCTTAAAAACAATAATATTTTTTTCACGACCAACCAGCTCAACACCCAACAACGTTTGTTTCACCAAATCTCCAGTATGCAACCAACCATCAATCACGGGACAATCCAAGGCATTTAAGTCTCCAGAAAAATATCCCAAAAAAATCGTTGATCCAGACAAAAGCAACTCCCCAATCCCTTCTGGTAAAGAATCTTTGTACAAAATTTTATAAGACACGCCAACAAAAAAAGGATCTATAATTGATGATTTAATTTTTGCGGAATTTACATTCATACCAACCACCGGACTCGCCTCCGATAATCCATAACCAGATGCAATACGCCTTCCAAAAACAGACATAAACAACTCCTCTATCGAGGATGGTAAAAAATCTCCGCCAGAAACAAATAACTTAACCCCAGAAACAGGCAACTCTGGCATCGATGCAAACAAGGCGAAAAGAACCGGAACCCCAAAAATCATGGTCGGCTTACAAATCTGAAAGGCTTTTTTGATTTCTGCACGAGAGGTCTGGGTAACTACATATACCGTATCACCAGACAAAAGAGGCTTACAAACGCTTGTCATGTGACCAAACGAATGACTGGCAGGAATAATGCTCAATAACCGAGCATTATTTATCCCCAAAAACATGCATCTTGCTTGAGTTTGAATACTATTTGTTAGAATATTAAGCGCCGACAAAACAACGCCCCTGGGCGAACCTGTAGAACCCGAAGTATACAAAATAACCGCAGGCGCATTAATATCTTTAACTACCAACCCATCAATAAATCGAGGTAAATCTTGTACTGAAAAATCTTTAATATCAACCAAAAGAGTTGCGGGACGTTGAACAAACAACGTATGAATAAAAGGATTTTTCGCAAAAATTATAGCTGACGGATTCACTTGATTAAAAATATCTTCCACTTCTTTTTCGTGCAAAAGTGGAGAAACTAAAATTGCAACAGCGCCAACCGCATGAACAGCATGATACCAAAAATAAAAATCGATAGAATTTGGTAAAAAAATGATTACTTTTGCATTAAGGCCTATTTTCCATGCGGAAAGATATGCTGCGCGATCACAAACCTCATCTGCAAATTCTTGATACAAAACAAGGCGCTCATGCGAAATAAGCGCCTTGTTTTCAGCAAATTGAACTGTTTTTTTCAAGAATAACTGTCGTAATGGATTTTTACTCAAAAAAACATCCGCCAACTCATCATAAAGCTGGTGAATTATTTTTTTTTCTTTTTCAACAGAGTACACAGGAAATTCTCTTTAAAACATATAAATCAATTAGTTGATATCCGTATCTTTTGAATTTTTATTTTCTTCATCATCACGAATATACGGATTATTAATTTTCAAAAAAGCCTCTTTGATCGATTCCAAATCTTCATCGCTCAAATCGCAAGAAGAAGAACAATCATCTTCTGAACACTCTTGGTCATCGCACTCAGAAAACTCTTCTTCATCGGTTTCATCATCTTCAGTAAATTCAGCCATAACTGCTTCAAGCTCTTTAAATCCGCCTTCCTGCAACATATGAGTTAAATCTTGAACAATGTTATCCAAAAATTGACGATCCTCAGCAGCCTGTGCATCAAGCTCTTTTTGGAATGCTTCAAAATCAGTTACCGCATCACCAAAGTCTTCTGCCAAGATTTCAGCCAATTCTTGCTGTTTTGCTTTATCGCTTACATTTTTAACATCAACAATCGCTGTTTTTTGATCTCTTAAAAAGCTCAAATCGCTTGCTAACTGAGCCTCAAGTTTTTGAATATTTTTTGAAAACATATGACGAATATCTGCAATCACCTTCTTTTCATCAGTGGTTAAACCAGATTCATCATACTCTGCCAATGTTTTTTCAAACGATTTCAAATCGTCTACGCTTTGTTGGCGACCAACTTCATGAGAAGCGATCAACATACTAATTTGTCGCTCAAAAGCATTTAATTTTTCTAAAACGTTCACAACGTCCCCCTATTCACACATAACAATACGATCTTTTTCAAAACTATCTTTCTGAACGCTACAAAAAAAGCCCTCACGCTCACCAAGTCGCTTTACCGCCTCTCCTTGAGCATACCCTATTTCAAAAACTAAGCGAGGAAGCCCTCTAATATCCTGAAATTTTTCACTCAAAACCTTACTTGCACGTG
>VHBT01000014.1 GCA_016871815.1 Candidatus Dependentiae bacterium | reverse complement strand
GATGAAGATATAACATCGTTTAAAAATTTGTTGCAGGCAGCGGCGTGGAATAATGTTGTCGTGGGATTGAAGAATCGTGGTAACTCTGGCCCAACAGATGATTTTACTAATTGGTACAATACGGTAGACGCGCCTATTGATTTTGTAGTTTGGAAAAATAGTTTAGCTTTAATGCTTCAGGCCGATACGATGCCTGCTATTCTTCAGCAGCAATTTATGCGAAAAGTTGGAAAATTAGTTGCAGCTATTCCACGTGCAAATGGGCAGGATTTGCAGGATGCGCAAGCGCTGTTGTTGCAAGCTTCATTTAATCAAATGTCAAAATTTAAAACAGATTTGGATGTTGCGATTAACAAATTAAAAGCAGCTGCAGGGTCACAAAAAGGATCAGGTACGATTCTTTTTTCAGAAGAAATAAAATCATTAAAGAACGCTTTAAAATCATTAACTAGAGGATCTCTTCAAGATGATGTTGATGCATTTATAAAAAAAGTAAGCGATTTGGTTGATCGTCGCGTAGATGCTATTAACGATGATATTTCAAATTTAAAGAGTTGGCTTACTTCTACCGAAGTGCAAAATAATGAAGGAATTTATTTCCGACAAGGAGCGGACAACTTAGTAAAGCTTGCGCAAACACTTGATACACCTGTGCCGTATGCTATTCGTGTGCAAAATTTGATCAGTATTGTTCAAAATAATGAAGCATTTACCGATGATCAAAAAACAGTTGTGATGGCCAAGGTTAAGCTTATTGTTGATTTGCGGTCTCAGGGAGCAACTGAGGGTTTCAACTTGGCTGATATGGTTAAAGTATTGCAGTTTATTGTTGAGCGACGCATGGACAAAACTGTTGATGGCGCATTAATAGCTTCATTAAATAATGCAATTTATACATTGCAATCAGGTTCTTCTGGAAAATTGCGTGCACGATATGGTGATCAGATTATGCAGGCAAAAGCTGCGCTTACATCTCTTGTGGCTGCGGATATTCCTAAATTTATGGTTTTGATTAAATCATTAGTTGATGGAAGAGCAGATGGCACGATCGAGCAAATTGGAGATTTATACAGTTGGCTTATTAGTCCAGATGTTCAGGCAAACAAAGTTCTTTTCTTTACGCCACAAAAGGCTCAATTGCAGGTTCTGGCAAGAGGGCTTAACACGCTTCCTCCATATGTTGATCGGTATAATAATCTTCGTCAGGTATTACAGGACTACCCAGTAATGGATGATCCTGCAATTGTACAAGAATTTATGGCCAAAGCTCTTATTTTGGTAAATCAGCGAGGGCAGGCTGCAACGGAAAAATTTGATCTACAAATGGTTAAAGATTTATTTGTTTTTGCGCTTCAAAATCGTTTACAAAATGATAGTGAAAATTCAAATAGATTAAGTCAGTATATGGCAGCGCTTGACCGTCCTGCGGATCAGGCGGTTGCTACTGGTACGGGAGTTCTTTTTGCTCAACGTATGACGGATTTGCAGGAGTTCTTTAAGGCGCTTAAGCAGTCAAATTTGTCAGAATTTATTAATAAATTATCTGATTTGGTGGCGTCTCGAATTGATGCTACGGATGCAGATATCAAAGCACTTAAAACATGGTTGACGTCTGATGCTGTTCAAAACAACAGAATTGTTTTCTTGTATGGTGGAATTGCACAGCTAGATCCGCTTATAAAGAAACTGGATGATCCAATTACCTTTGCTCAACGAGTAGATAATTTGCGAGTCATGATTCAAAATCTTTCAGAATTTACCGTTGATGATGCAAATATTTTCTTGGCTAAAGTTGATAAATTGGTTACAGAGCGATGGAGAGCTGCTCAAGAAGACTTTAATATCGAAGATGTTGTAAAGCTGCTTCAATTTGTTCAGGTAAATCAATTGGCGAAACAAAATTTGCAAAACCAAATGAATATGATTCCGAGTCGTATTACTGCACTAAGAACAGCTGCAGATGGTCAAGGACCTGCGGTTCAATACTTAACGTATGCTGTTCGTATTGCTCAAGTTCAACAACAGTTCTTACAAATTGGTTCGACGCAGAAAGATGCTTCACTGATGGCTCAGTTTGCAAAAGATATTGATCAGCTTGTGGTTGATCGGGTTGACGGTTCTGATGCTGAGCGGGCAAGCCTGGTTACGTTTATTAGGTCAAGAGTTTTATATCACCAGCTGGTTTATGGAACAGCATTGGAGGCATCATTTAATAAAGTAATTACTGGATTAATGGCTCCGATTACGTACGGTGAGTTGTATGCAAACTTCAAGAAACTCTTGATGGTTGGCGTGTACAGTCAAGATCATAAAAATGTGTTTATTGCAAAACTGCAGGCGTTGATAGATGGTAGAGCTAATGCAAAAAATGCAAACGTCGATTTAGATCAACTGAGTCGTGATGTAACATTTGCTAAAATTAATAAATTTGGCCAAGAAATGCTTGATGATCGACAACGTACAGCTCCTGATAAAAATCCAACGATTAAACAAATTGAAGATTTGGTTGCTCAGTTGAGCGTAGCTCCTCTAACAACTCTTGCGGGAGCAATTGCTCGCGTGTACAACATGATAAATGTTATGACGCCAGAAAATTGGGCAGTGGCTTCTGAGGAGCAAAAAACAGCACTTCTTGCGCAACTTCGTATTCTTTCTAATAACGTTACCGCTGAAACATCTATGGATGATAAAAAAGCTATTGATGACTTGCTTGTAACAGCTCGAGCGCGAGTCTTTAAGAGTGAGCCGTCTTCAGTTGATCAAATTAATGAATATAGGGATCAAGTTGCATCGTTTGGGGCATTATCGTAAGGATTTATTGATAGATCTTTTAACAAATTGGCATGATGAAGATATAAAAATGGAGTCTTAAGAGCGATTATTATGAAAAAAGTGAATATGCATAGACTTTTATTCTTTGCTTGTCTGAGTTTTTGTGTTCAGGGCTTATGGGCTGCGGGAGCATTTAATTCAGCAGATGTAAGAGAAGTGCGTCGAATAGCCGATCAGTTAGCAAAGCCATCAGAGGCAATGAGAAATACCTTTTTATCAAAATGTCAGGCAATGGTTGCGGCACTTAAGGATGCAACGCCGCAAGAGCGAGTTGCATTAATAGCCTCAATGGAAGATGCGCAATTTGGTGGATTGATGGATGAAATTGTTTCTACGTTAAAAACATTGATTGCTACAGCAAAAGCAACACCTGCTGGTGGTTCTTCAGCTAGTGGCACATCTGCCTCTTCTTCGGTTCCAAATGCTTCATCTGGGTATCTTGATAGAATTAAAGCTCTTAATGATTTAATTGATACGTTTCGTTATAAATCAACCGTTTCTGATGCAGAAAAAGATCAAATGTCGGCATTTTTTGCTGGGTTATATAACGATAGGGGTGAATCTTTTAAAGATGAGCTTGCCCAGGTTCCTGCATTAATTAATAAAGCGATAGTTTTGGTTTATCGGAATGATTCAAGTAAAATAGCTGCACTCACCGCGATGAGGACCAATTTTGGTCAAGCTGTTGATTTTGCAACATATTTGCAAGCCCAGAAAAAATTGTATTCAGTCTTTACCCCATTAAATAAAGATCAGGCGACAAGGCTGTTGCGTCTATTTAAAGAAATGGCACAACTTTTGGGGGCTATAAATGATGCGGCTCAAATTGAAGATTTTAAAAATTTGTTAAACCATGTTGATGTGAAATTCTTTTACAATGACGCCGCGATGAGAGCAGAGCTTGTCGCGATAATAAAGGCCGTAGACCAGTATGATCCATTTTTTATTAAGCCCTATGCTGAAATTATTGTAGCGTTAAAAACAAGTGCATCTTCTGTTTTGGCTGCTGATATCCCTGGATTTATTGATAGGGTAAAAAAGACCGTTGAAATACGTTATGGTACAAGATCTGGGGATGATGCTGCAAAATCTGCTAATATTTCATCTCTCAATGATTTATTAACAACATTACTAAATTCGTCGGCATTTTCTGCTTATACTCAGCAAATTACTGCGTGGAGTAATTTAGTTAAACAAGATTTGCCTGCAGCTTCTTCATCTTCAACAACTTCCTCGAATACTGGAAATGAAATAACGGTAGGTTCTTTTGATGTTTCGTTTGATGATGCTTTGGATGCTCAGATTACAAAATTAGAACAGTCTTTGCCTGCGGCAGTTTCCGCAAACCATAAAGAATTGTTTATTTTATCTTTGTATAATGCGGTTCAACGTCAATCAACAGCCACAACTCAAAATGTTAACCGTATGAAAAAAATAATAACAGATACTAAGGCAGCAACAAATTTTGGTGGAGTGTATGTTGATTTTTGTACATTCTTAGAGGGTTTTATTAATAACTCGCCAGATGCAACGGTTAGAAACAGGGCGTTTTTAGATTTTATTGTTCGAGTTGCATCAATGAGCAATATTACCGATAGGACTCAACAAGAGTTTATTACATTAGCCGCTGTTTTATTGAGGGCTTTTCCAGATACGTTGTCTTCTGCTCAATTAACAGGATTGCAAGAAGCTGTGCAATCTGCTTCCTCGAGAAATGTTTTTTCAAGGGACAGATCATCTCTTTTGAGTGAATTGTTGTTATACATTAATCGAAAAATCAATGATGCAGGCATCACATCAACAACAAATAATTCTACTGATTCGAATACTTCCACGGGATCAACTACTTCCACAGGAACAGGCTCTTCGACGAGCACAAGCGCTTCTACAGGTTCAAGTACTTCTTCTGGCTCGAGCTCTTCGACTGGTTCAAGTACTTCTACGGCAAATTTAACAAAACAGCAGCGCGCTGAATTGCAGCGACAAGCGGCTCGAGCATTCTTGAATTCAAAAAATTGGAGATAGAAATCATTTGAAGTCTTGCTCAAATATACAGTGGGTTTGTAACTTGGTGATTAGCTTATCCATAAAATTGGGGAAATTTTTATGAATTTTCTAAAAAACAGTTTGTTGTTAGCGATAGTTTTTGCAAGTGGGTTTATTTTTGCGAATGATTTGACAACAAAAATTGGTGCGCAGGCAGAATTGAATAGAATTGTCGATTCGGTAAGACCTTTAGCTGCTATCGATCCAGTAGTTGTTCAGAATGCACGGCAGTCAGTAGCGGATTTTGAAGCATTGTTAAGTACTCCTAATTTAATTATTCCTGCAGATTTGGAGCAGGCTGTTGCTCAAGCTAAAGTTGATATTCAACAATGGAATCAATATCTTTCTAATGTTCCTGATGTTGTCACCTGGAGAATGCAATTTGAAGCTTTAAGAGTTGCTATGCAGGGAGTCATAACAGCGTTGGTTGATGCTCCAGCTCAAACAGGATTGACAGCTGCGAGATTGCAAGTAGCTAGAGATGCTGCGAATGCAGCTATTGCAGCAGCCAGGGGCCCAATTGATTCTGCCAACAAAGCTATTGTGCAGGCTCAACAAGCGTTTAGCGCTCTTGCATCAAGTCCAATTTTTGCAGGTAAGGGAATTACTCTTCCATGGCAAGCGCAGGTAAAATAATTTGATTCTTAAAAAACAATTTATAAGCGCCAGTAAAGCTGGCGCTTTTTTTGTTGATTTACTGATTGATTTAAAATATAGCAACTCATTCAAAAAAGACGCTACTTTGTGCTTGGGCAAATTTTATGCTTAGGATGCCTGGCTTTGATCGGCTAGTGTTGTAAAAAATGGGTAAATGTCAGATGAAGATAAAAAATATCGTATTTTTGGGGATGTTTTTGTTTCCTGGATTGATTGTTGCAGATTCAATAACGGATTTGGAGCAATCGCTAAAAGTTGTTGATGAGGCAATTACAAATGCTGATGATGCATGGATAAGTGCTTTTGTTCAGGTTAAAATATTTGACGCGATTATCAATTCTTTTGATCAATCTTCTTCTGAGGCGAAACAAGCTCTTGAATTTCGGGAAGCTTATCAAGCGCAAGTTGATCAGCAATCACCAGTTTTAAATAGTTTATACGAAAAGCGGCTTCAACTTGGTTCGGTTTTAAACTTTTACAAGGAGGCTTTGAGTGGGCAAAGTGCACAAATTACTGAGAAGTTAACCCTTTATCAGAAACAATATGTAGATTTGATAGCAGCGTGTTCTGATATTTTAAAACTTATAGAGTCTTTTGCGGGTGAAGCGCAGACGATTATTGTTCGCTTGCAAAAAACTTCCGAATCAGAAGATGTAACAGCGTTTGAAGGCATTTATGCGAAAATTAATAATAATTTTACTGAGTTTAAAAGCAAGTTTGAGGCTATTCGTGCGCTTGGTAAGCAGCTACAAAGTGAACTTCCTACATTCCAATTAATTAATTTAAAGATGACAACAGATTTTGTCGCGTGGGTTAATCAGCAGCAAACAGTGATTTCAGGGTTTCAGAAATCATTTGATTCTCGCTTAGTGTATTTGAATGAACTTTCAGCTCAATTTGAACAAATAAAAAAACAAATAGAAGCGACTTTGGCGGAAAAAAAAACAGCCGATACAGATGATGCGCAGGTAAAAAAAGCTCAAAAAGTAGCACTGGCTGAAGAGTTTAAAAAAGTATCAGAAAGGGCTTCTGTTTTAAGTCGAAACATGTCTGACCAGGTATGGGGAATTGTTTCAGATATTGGAAGGTTAGACAAAGTGGTAGTATCCCTTTCTGATGTTGGCGCAGTTGTTGGAGCTGTCGCTCAAGCAGATGAAATAACAAAAAAAATGTCTGATATTGGCTCGATGTTGCAGGAGTATTCTTCGAATATTGAGAGTTTAAAAAAGATTCTTGAATCAATGCCAACTGCTTTTGTGGCAGATGAAATTAAGGTTTTTCAATCGAATTTTTTGCAGCTGACAGATTGGAGTTCTAAATTTGAAGGAACGCTTAAGATTTTAAAGGATCAATTTTCTATGGCTCGGATGCGTCTTGAAAAAAAGCAAACTGATTTGGCAGGGCAAACGGGTTCTAATTCTGGTGCTGTTAGCGCTCAGTTATTAGAAGGTTTGTCTCAAATGAAGGTTGAGGCGGGATCAGTAATTCAAGATGTTTTAACCCCTTTGGTTATGGGGATTTCTCAAAAAATTATGGGATTAGCGGATTTTTTTGCGAATGAAACACAAACAGAGCAGTCGTTAAATGAACTTAAAAATGCTTTAGTTGACGTAGAAAATGATTCTAACGCTATTGATGAAGGAATCGCGGAATATTCTGTATGGACGCAAAAATTTAATGAAGAGGTTGTTAAGATTGAAGGAAGGCTTAGTGATCAGACGATGAAGGATGCTATCGCCGGATTAAAAAAAAGTTTTGAATCTTTTAGTATTTGGTCAAATGCTGTTGTTAAACGTCAGGATGCGATAAAAAAAACGTTAGCAGCATCTCGCTCTCGGTATGAAGGGCTTGTAAATAAAAACAAAGTAGCAACTGAAGTTTTGTATAAAATTGAGATGCTTTTAAAGGATATAGAGGGTGGGCGTGATTTTGTTGATACCAAGCACACTGAAGCAGTTGCCTCTTATGAAAAATTAAAACTTTTGGTAGAGGGCGCTGCTGACCTTGATGCAGTAAATAAATTACTAGAAGATTTTAAGGCCTTGCTGACTCTTATTGTTGAAGTAGAGGGAGAGTTAAAACAACAGCAAGAATCAATTATTTCTGCTTCTGATCTTGCAAAACAATCTGGTGTTGTTGGTGATTTTCAAAAAAATCTTGGAAATTTGCAGGTTCAAATTAATGAGCAAGTTGTAAAAAGTAAGAAACTAAGAGTTGATTTTACTAGCCTTAATCAACAGGCTTTAACAAAAAAGCAGCAGTTTTCTACTTCTGGTTCTTCTAATAAAACTTCTGAGGAGAAAGAAGATTTTCAAAATCCAGCCAGCCGCACTCAACAAACAGCTGGTTTACTGAATTTACCAGCATCCGCGATCCAGGAAGCAGTAGTATCTCAGCCGGCTGTTTTATTGGGCGATCCGGTTATTTCAAAAAGTGTTGTTTCAGGTCAAGCTGTGGGTGGTTCATTAGATGAAAAAATTATATCTTTGGCTGCTTTTGTAAAATCGAGTGTAGATAAATTTGCGGCCGTAAAAAAGTTTATTCAAGAAAGCAAAGCGATTTTAGATCAAGTCAAAAGTGACGATGATTACAAAAATGCAACGGCAAGAATTGCTGAGTTGAGAAAGCAATTAACAGCGTATCAGGGTGTGTTTGAAAAAATTTCTCAAGATGTGCAAAATCTTCGTAAGGTAATTGATGATGACAAGGCCGCTGGTCGAATTGTTTCGCCGGAATCATCAAATGGGGTAGTTGCTATTCAGCTGGCAGTAGATCAAGCAACAAAAGATTTTGAAACCGAAAAAAATGGAGCAAATCAGCTTATCGCAGGTTTTCAAAAAGTGTCTGATGATTTTTCAAAAAAAGCCTCTGAGCTCAGTATTGTTACTCAGCAGGCATCGGCTGTTGCTCAAAAAATTCAACAATTAAGTGCTTTTTTAGATCGAATAAAGGCTGCTATCAAACAAGCCCAAGATTCATTAAAAGCTACTTCGTCGGCAGTTGTTCTAGAGCAAGCAATTACAGAATTGACTTCAGCTGAAAGATTAAAAGATACGATCAATAATCAAAAAATAAATGAAGTGGCCCCCTTATTTCAAACGTTGAAAAAACAAGTTATTCCTCGCTTTGTACAAGCCTATGGTGCATTGCCGAGTGATCTTGCTCAACGTATCGATAAGCAAGGGTTGTGGATAGATGCAGTTGACTCATCTGTTGAAAACTTTATGAAAACAATAGCTGAGTTGAAGGGGCAGGTGTCAACTCGTCGAGATGCTGTCTCGCAAGATTCATTAAAAACATTAGAGTCTTTGTCTTTTGCGCAACAACTTAAATTTCTTGAAGACAAGGTTCCAGAGATCTATCAGTCGGCACAGGTAGAAATTTTCATGAAGGAACTGAAATATGTTTTCGATAATAGATATGGGAATAAGCCAGAAGATAAAAATACTGATGCGATCGAAAATAACAAAGCTCGACTTTCTAGGCTGCTTGATTTTGTTGGACAAAACAGAAGGTTTGTTCAAAGAAGATCGATTTTAAATGAATTTAAGTCTCGGTTGTAGTGGGTTTAATTTGGTATAATTGTTGAATTTGCCAGGGTAACCTGAGTAGTTTATTTTTTGAGTATAAAAATTAATAATTTGATCGGTTTAAACGTGAATAAATGGGTGCTTTTCTTCTATGGCTTACTACAAATTTGTTGTGCCCTTGCTTCTGCCGAAAATCATGATTTAGAAAAAATTAATTTTAAAATTGCTTCTTTTGAAGAGTATCTTTTTTCTGCCAAAGTAGATTTTTTGCTTTCAAAAATGGAAAAACTTTCTTTGGATACTTTGCAAGAGGATCATGTTGATGAGGCTTTTTTGAAAACAGGATCGTTTTTGGTTGGTCGTTATGTTTATTTATCGCGCGCACAGCAATCTCGTTTGTTGAAATGTATAACAATTTAGCGGGGCCCAGATTATGGCGCGGAATGTTTTTTTAGTTTTTTTTATTTTATTTCTTCAGGTGAATGTCTTTTCAAATCCTTATTCTCGTTCATATGTAGATATCATGAGAGATGGTTTGAACGCCATTAATCTGCAGAATAAACCCTTTTTTCAGGTTAAAACAACCGTTTCTAGCCTTGATTTTAATAACGTTAAATTGTTATTTAGGAGCGTTGATTCCAATACGTTTATCTACCTTGTTCTTTCAAGGGCACAGAATGGATCTGCTGTTAAAATTATTCGTAGGGCATCGGCGGTAGGACTTTCAGCTCCACCTGATGTTGATTTGCAAGCTACTCATTCTCCGGTCAATTTTAATTCCAATACAGTTGAAATTACTGTTCGGTTGCTTCCGACAGCGGGAAAACATGTCGATGAAAATATGTCGACAATTCCAACAAACGTAAGTGCTTCGCTTGCTGTTTATGTTGGGAATAATTTACTTTTTAAGTTGGATAGTACGTTTTTTTGTAATCGATATTCAAGTTGTTGGGGGTGTGGTGTTCCTGAACAATCGTATTCATTTGGTGGTTGGGGACGAGGGGCTGTTTTTCCTGCAGTTTCTTGGAGGGCCCTGGCGCCTGGAATAGTTTCAGAAAGCTTTTCTAGAGTTGATCAGCGCATTTCTACAGGAGATTTTATAAAACTTGAATTATCAAATTCTCGGGCGATTGGGCTAGATTCTCAGGGACAGATTGCTCTGGTTAATAATTCAGAAAGTTTTAATCAAAACCAGGTTTTTAAGGTTCTTTCTTATGATAAGGCGAATGGATCGATTAGATTAACTACTCTTGCAAATAGGTCTTTGGGTGCGTCGGCGAATAAAGAACTTGTTGTTTCTGAGGTTGGAAATTTTGAATTAATTCATAACATTATTGAAGCAAGATCTAATCTTTTAAATTCTACGACTAAGGAGTGTTTAAGGATAGGAAGTAACGGCAAGCTTGATTTTTTTGCTCCAAGGACAGGTGATGACATTCTTTCAATAAATGTGAGAAAAATAGATTTGCCTGCAAATTTTAATCAAAATGTGTTAACTCCGCTGTTGAATGCATCTAAAATTCAAGCAGACTCTCAATCTATTAAATCTTCGTTAGAGTTAGCTACTTTGACAGATCTTGAAAGAAATTCTTTAGTTGAACAGGCCAGAGGATATTTTGTAGAAATTATTAATTTATTATCTGCGAGCACAAGTGATCAACTTCAACTTTATTTGGTTGTTGCAAGAGCGATTTTAAATGTATCAGGGACAAGAGGGCTTTCTGCTGAGCAAAGAAGAATATTTCAAGACATGATAAAACCTCCATTTGCCGAGGGAGATCTTATTAAAATTAAAAGTGGGGATAAGTTTTTTGGTGCTTCTTTTTCTGATAGTGCCTTTAATATTAACTCAGCATATGCCAAAGAAGCTCATTTTAAAGTTGTCAGGCATGATTTGTCGTCGAATAAGTTAGAGCTTTTGTGGTTTAATAATAATCCGGTTGTGTTTTCATCAAATAAAATAGTAGCTGCTCAGAGTGGTTCATCATTTGCTTTTGATTTTGTTTATTTTCCTCGTTTTCAGTTGGGGGGGATGGGAGTATCTTCTGCAACTCAAGCTCTTAGAAGTTTGGGTTCTCGGTTAGATTTTTCTTTAGTCACAGATGATGAAAAAATATTAGATTCTGTTGCTTTTCCTGCTTCATTGTCAACCCAAATAACTGAAGATCTTACGAGTAAAATTGTTCCTTCTTTTTCCAGAGGAACAAAACAAACTGCTGATTGGGAATATTTACAATCGGTTTTTAATTCTTATATTGATCGGGTTTTGCAATTATTGAATACCTCGTCATCGGCGTCTGATAAGGATATTCAGAGTAGGTTTGATCGGATTGCGTCTTTAGTAAAATCTATTGATGATATTTGTGCCATCAATTCTATTCCCTCATCATTAAAAACTTTTTTTCAAAACAAAAAAAATGTGATTTTAGATTCGATTACAACAAAAATATCTTCTGAAAATTATGGAATGTATGGATGGCGGGCTATTTCTTCGGCATCGCCAATTATTTTGGCTTCATTTGATGCTCAGGGGACAACCGACATTCATGTTGGCTTTAGGGATTCTGCAGGAGGTTATGCGGAGTTAGTGATTGGTGGGTGGGGTAATACTCAATCTGCGATTAGATATTTTACACCTCGGAGTTCTACATCACACCAACTGTCGGATGAAATTGTTGTTCCTCATGCCACTCCACCAATTAGCAGTACAACAACGTTTTTAAAATACTTAGTTGTACTTAATAATCGACGTTTAATCGTTTCTGTTGGTGATACGGTTATTATTTCTAGGGATGTGCCTTTTTTTCAGAATAAGTCTTTTAATGCGTACTCATTTAGAAATGTCGGGTCGTTTCAATGGAGTTTGAGGTACCCATCTGTGGGCTCGCAAAATAATTTAAATCTTGCAGAGCCGGCGCTTGATGTAGACCGTGTTATAAATGACTTTAATGGAGTATTTATTACTGCATTAAAATCATCTAACAGGACTGACCTTGAAAAGTTACATATTATTAATCAGGCGTTGCGGTATAAAGAAGCTGTTGAAAAAATGTTTGATTTTACAGCTCAAGCAGAAAGGTCAACGCGAGTTAAAGATGAACTTGCAGCTGGATTTTCAAGTATCATGGCTCTTCCTGGGCTTTCGACTAATCTACAAAGTCATCTAAGTGAAGTTGAGGGTGCTTTGAAGCTTGGTATTGCGCAATTAAAAATAAATGATGTTGTAAGAATTTTATTTAACAATGGAGATGCGCTTTGTATTATTCAAAATTCAAATCAGCTTGGGGGTGTGAAATCGTCATCTTTTGACACTATGACTCAGTTTAAGGTTGTTTCTTATGATGTTGCAGCGTCAAAAATAAGTTTTGCAGCTACCCGGCAAGCAGCCTCAGGGCTAATAGTATCGAATGGTCGTATTATGTTAACGGCATCAGGAAATAACTCTCAAATATTTGATTTAATCTATGATCAGAAAACAGGTAAGTCGCGCTTGAAGGTTGGAAATGCATTTGTGGGGCAAGTTATATCGCAAGGAACTTCAAGTGTGGTGGTTGCAGCAGATGTTTCAGGAGCTAATTCATTATTAACGATCGAGAGACTGCCGAATGTGCGACATATTTTTAGAGATATTAATTCAGCGGCGCAGACAAATACTATCCAGTTAAATTCTGCCGATGTAACAAAGATGATCAACGAGATCATTTTGCCAGCATTTAATGTATCACCAAAAGATCCGGAAGGTCGAGATTGGCAATATGTATATGATCAATTTAATACATATGCAACGAGAGTGAGAAATTCTTTAAATTTTCAGGCAGCTGCAGCTGAAAGTATAGCCTGTGCAAATATTTTGGTAGAAGCATGTACAAGAATTGCGGGTATTGCTGGTTTGCCAAAATCAATATCAGATTTAATTGTGCAAATGAGAACAACAATATCAAGCTTACGTCCAGCTCAGGATCCAATTAAAGCTAATGATGTTATTAAAATCAAACAAGCTAATAATAGCTATCTTTATTTTAATGGGAGAGATTTTGACTGGAGAGCTATTAGCGAGCTTGATTTAGGTTCTATGTTTAGAGTTGAAGAATATGATACAAATACTCGTTCAGTTAAATTAAGAACTTTTGGTGGACGATCAATAACACAGAATAGTTCTCTTCTTGCCGTTGGTGATGCTCAGGCTTCTTCAGCTTCTTTTTCTTTAGAATTTAATCAGACGAGCCTAAAAGCTTCTTTTCGATCTGGAGATAAGTATCTTGCCGTTCGCCCAAGCTTTCGTCCTGGTTTTGACGTAAATACATCGACGACAAATGCTTTGTTTGATTTAGTTGTGACATCCTCTCAAGATCGAATTTTTAGTACGATCAAAATTCAAAATATTACTATGGATGATGTAAAGCGAGATGTTGATACCTTTGTTCGTTTGTTTGAGTTGGCAAACAAGACGACATTGGATTGGTCTTATATTGCTACTCAGTTTAATAGTTATGTGGAAACCATCTTGGCCTTAAATATTGTAAAAGATAATCTTTTGAATAATGTTGCCGGATTAAATCTAAGGTATTATGAGTACTTAAATAGAGCGGTGAAGTCTTTTAGTGATGCAGTACCAGCACTTGTTTCGCGTTCGTTTGTTGAAGAAATAGTTAGAAAGATACAAAGGTCGGTAAGCCCTGTTCAGTTGTTATTGAATTCTTTGGCTAAAAAAGATCAAATTACAGAAAATCTAATAGCTGCAGACTTCAAAGATAAAATTATTCCAGCGTTTGCGTTGCTGGTTGATAGAAATAGTGAGTGGACTTTATTTGTTACCTCCTTAAAAAATTATGTAACAGATTTAAAAAGTAAAAATGAGGCATTACTAGATACTAAAATATCTGATTCAATGACGGTAAAAAGTTATGTTATTTCCTTGTGTGCTCTTATCTCGTCGCCTCTTTCAGTTGCTCAGGATCAAGTAAAGAAACTTGCTCGCCAGTTGTCTGTTGATGTTGGAGGAGGGGTAAAATTATTTGATGAAAAAGATTTTTATTTGTTTGATTTTGCATCAACGGGAACGTTTATTTTGAGAGCAGTAAGAGATAGTGGTTCAGTTGTTCTGAGTGGTCCTGAGTTTATTATGAGTGCTAACAATACTCGATATACTAAGTCTGCTCATTACACGATTAATTCTTACGATCGGGCTCAAAAATTACTCACGTTTTCGATTGGCATTATCCGGGGGATTAAGGCCCGGCTGGAGCCTGTAGAGCGTAATGGTAGATTGTTTTTTGCATTTAAAGATGCGAATAATAATTATTTAACTCTTGAACCGTTGGTTCCTGGGCGAAATCAGGGTTTTTCATTTATTTCAAAAGACGCTAAAGATTTGTTTAGTATAACTATAGCAGATCCTTTGGAGGTTCATTTTGATTCGTTAATCAATCCTTCAAACGTTTTAGACTTACAAAGAATGGGAGATTTGTTTCTCCAGGGCTTTGGTTTGTTGACAAATAAACCTGAGGATGTTGAATTTGTTTACATGATATTTGAGACCTTTTTGAATGAAGTTATCAAAAGTTCTTTATGGGGTGGCGCGAATGCAGATAATTTTGATGTAAAAAATTATTTGCGGCATTTGACACTTGTGTTTTTAGCACAGCCGTGTGTTACTAGGATTATTCGCGATAAACTATTATTCCTTTTATCTCAAAATAAACCCCAGCAGGAGGCTAAGAAAACTGTTGTGGTGGAGAAAAAACAATTAAATTATTCATTGCCAGATGGAAATTTAGCAGACATTCCTTCGGATATTATTTTGTTCGCTAACGCTTTTGAATCGGCAAAAGAGAGCACATCTGATCTTGCAGCAATTCTTGCTAATTGTTTAAGTTATGCACAAAAAGCAAGCCTTAGGTTAGACTGGGTTTATTCAGATGACATTTCTAAGCAAGCTCATAGGGTAGCATTTATAGCAGCTCTTAATAAACTCTTGCAGCAAAACCTTGCATCTTATTATTCAGGGCTCAATCAGGATTTGAGGCAAAAAATAAGAGAACTTCTGGTTGTGGCTGGTAACGATAAACCAACCTATTCACTCCAGGTTGATAAACTTGATGATATCGCAAGAAGAATAACTAAAGCTGATGAATTGATTGAGTTGTCTCCGTTGCTCATTCTTCTTCGGCGTTTATCTCCTCAAATTGCAGCAGATGGTGGGGATGATCTGCAGAAAAAATTAATTCAAAAAATTGATAGCTATTTCCTTAAACAAAATATTCCAGCACTAGGAGTTGTTCCTTCTTCTGATACGAGAACTGTTTTTGCGTGGAAAAATATGATTTGTGATCGCTTGATTGAAGCTTTCGGGATTGAAGGATTTTCTAGTTCCAATATTGCGGTTCGAGTTTCATGGATGAAGGAAATTTTAAATGTGCGTTTGGCGTCGTCTATTTTTACTGCACAAGAAAAAAGAGATATCGGAAAAAAACTTGCAGATTCTATTTTGGTAAAAGCGGCACCATTGGTAAAGAATGCTTCAAGGGCTGTAAAAGATTTGTTTAGAGATGTTTTACTTATTTTTGACCAACATGCTCCAGCTGCAGTTGAAGGCTTATGGAGATCCGCGTCTATCAGTAAAATTGTAGTAAATATTCAAGATCAAAACAGTGGCCGTGGAGCGGGTGTTCAAGGTAATAATCGTGGTGGTGGAGTATGATGCGTATTTTAGTATCTTTTTTTTTAATAGCCTTTGGATGTTTTGGGCCTATTTCACCACAGCAGATTGCGACGGTTGATCGGCTTTCAAGCTCAACATCTTCTGTTCAACTTTATATGTCCATTCTTGTTCCCGTGCTGGGATCTTTTCTCGAAGCACAAGCGTCTCAAAATTCTACTGACTGGGCAAACTTCAAATCGGTAGTTGATAAAATTCTTGAAAAATGCTCATCCGAGCCGTCCTTTTGGACAACTCCTTTTATGGCAAATAATCAGTCTGTAATTCTTAAAAATTACATGATAGAGCAATTGTTTTATGCGATGAATCCTTTAAGTTCTGCTCCTTCTGCGATAAAAACTGAACTTAGAAAAGCGATTGTTACGTTAATCAACTTTGTGGAAAAAAACAGTTCTGTTGTTGGGCGATTTGATGATAATTCATGTCTTTTGTTGAGCACAGCTTCGGATAATAAATTTTTAATGGTTCAGGATGATGGTAAGGTTGCTCTCGCATCATCCGTTTCATTTTTGGATCGTAAATTATGCTTTAGAGCTACTGGGGTTACACCAGAGGGAGCGTTTGTTTTACAGGCATTTAATAATCGTTTCTTTGATAGAAGTTTAAAGTTTACTGGGCTTGCAAACAATAGTGGTGGAGTTGTGGGATTCACTTTTGTTAGAAATGAAGGAACCTTGAATGGTTTTTTGCAAGCAGCAAATAAAAAGTTTTTACAAATAGATGCTACGGGAAATATTTCTCTTGGGGATAATGCAACAGAGTTAAAAATTATTGAAATACCAGCTGTTGTAAATTCTTTTTTAAGAGGTTCTCTTCCGGCGAAGACTTCTGATGATTTAGATGCAAGTATTTTTACATTGGTGCAGGTCTTTGAATGTTGCGCAGGCAATCAAGCGGATCTTGCGATATGCGCAGGCGTTTTAAAAGAATTTTGTACGCAGGCGTCTGCGATTCCAGATTGGAGTCTTATTGTTAATAAACAGTTTTTGCGTGGTGTTTTTCCTGCAATTTTTATAAAAAATTATATTAAAACCATTTTAAACTTGAAGCGTTATTCTTTTTCAGATGAATTGAAAAAAGATCTCAAGGAATTTATAGAAGGGGCTGTTTTTTCTTCTGCGAAAGAAATGCCAACGATTGTAGCAAATGATGTTTTTACAGCTGTTTCTTCTGCATCAGAAGCTGGAATTAGTTGCTATGATCCAAAAACAAATCTTTTTTATTTTGATAAAACAACAAATGATTTTGATCCATTAACGCATATTGTATTAAGTGATTTTAATCCCGACGATTATTCGGCATCTCTGACAATTAATGGGAAAAAGATAAATATAGATTCGTCTGGTTTTATTGTTGTTGGTGCTTCAGACGCTGGCGTTTTTAAGTTGTTTCAATCGACAAAGCCGCAAGAATTTTTTTTGGTTAGTGCTAACAACAAAAGATTGAGTTTTGATTCTTCTTTTCGTATTGGTTTTGTTACAGGTACACCGTTAGTTTTCAAAAAACTTCCATCATCTAGAAGGGTTATGGGATCTTTATCGTCGAATGTATTTGAGGCTTTGGTGGCTTTGAATAAAGCATGTTTTGATAATAGGGCGGATAGAGCGGCTCTGGACACTTGTTTGCAAGCGATTATTAATTTAGTAAATCAGAAAAAAAATGAAGATTCTTGGTATGCGGAGAAAGGATCAGATGTTTCAGGTCAATTAGTAACAGCAAATGAGTATGTAATTAGTATTTTTCAAACCGTGCAAAATAATTCAAAAGATTTGTTTACTGGATTAACGCAAGAAACGAGTGGCGCTTTAACAACGATAATTGGGCTGCTTAATGATAAATCTGTTATTTATCCAAAAAAAATAAATTATTTGATTCAGTTGATGCAAAAAGAAGAGGTGAAAAATCTAACGGCAACATCTACTCTTGGTGCTGAGATTTCAGAAATGGCGAGACTTTTGGTTAATCATAATTCTCCTCAATTGCGATCTTCTTTTGTTGCAGAATTAGATAAATTTTATGAAGCAGGCGCCGCAAAAAATTTACAAGATCCTTCGGCTTGGCATACCACATTGTTTAACGCATCACTTGCTGCAATAAATGTCACAGAGATTAATGCTGCAGTGGCAGAGGAAGTGGTTGGATATTTAAAGCAAACCATAGTTCCTCGATTGTTAAAATTGAATTTAGATTTAAGAATGATTTTATTTAAAGTTTTGTGTGATGGTGTTTTAAAAAAGGTCGTAGATAGAGCTGTTGCTTCAAGTTTTCCGGCAAAAATTATGGACGATTTAAAAGAAATTGTTAAAACCCTTAAAGATCTTCAAAAAAATTCGTCTATTGCTGCAGACAATACAGCTGCAACGACTTCTATTTTATCATTAGATGCGCTTGTAAATCCGAGACAAAGAATTGATGGAATGAGATCTTTTGACAAATCAGGTTTAGGCATGGGTGCGGCTACAGATTCTCAATCTAATTCATCTGGATCAAATTTAGAGTCAAGGCAAGGCTTTAACTCTGGTTCTAATTCTGGCTCTAATTCGCGTTCTAATTCTGGTTCTAATTCGCGTTCTTCTAGTGGGCTTGGGGTTTAGTATTCAACTTGGGTGAAATTAAACTTAAAAAAGGCAATTTCAGGTCCCTTGAATTTATGAGCTTTTTTTAAGTAGTCTTCGGTCATTATACCGGCCCAGCGAAGTTTTTCGTACATGAGTGAGGAGTCTTTTTGTGCGCTTAAAACAATTATATTATGTTCTTCTTCTTTTGATTGGATCTTTGAGCTCAAAAAAACTTGATGCAGCTGTTTTGAAAACTTTTTTTGATGAAGGGGTATACCTTCTTTTGCAAGATCCTCATCATATGTTTTCTCATGAAGATGCGAAAAAAATAGCAGAAGAGCCTCGATTTAAAGAATTTGTATCTCATTATGATCGATTTATTGCGGTTGAAAATTCTGTAAAAAAAAATAGTTATAAAAAAGATATTTCAAGCGTAGATGTGTGTAACGCTTTTTTTCGTTGGGCTGTTCTTGGTGGTTGTGAACTTGACATAAAAGCAGCAACAACAGCATCTCTTCAGGATATGATTGTTCATACAAATTATTTGTTACATTCTTTTTATCCACAATCGCTTGATGCTGGCTTATTAAAACCAACAAAATCATATTCTAAAATGCTCCAGTTGAGTGAAATGCAGCTCGCATTGCGTCAAGAGTTATTTGAGCGACAAAATGTACTCAATCGATCCTTCGGTACATCAAAAAAAGATGATGGTTACTTATGGGTTTTGGGTGGCGCGTATCAAGATCTGTCGTTGCTTTCGTGGGATCCTTCTGAAAATTTTGTGTTAGCGTGCGGTACAAAGGGAGATCGAAAGTATATTTTAATTTATGCATATGACAGCTTACACAGGGATCTTTCATTGTGTGTTGAGGCTCCTTTGAATGTTGATGAGAGTTTTGTATTTGAGCCTGGATCGCTGATTTGGGGGCAAGACAGTAGAACATTTATTCTTGTGGGGCATGCTTTAAATCAAGCAAAAGATATTGCCGTTTTGTACACGTTTAATTCAGTAAAAAATTCAATTAAGATTGCGCAAAAAATTGCTCAACGATCAGCTGCCAAAAAAACAAATAATACTGCTTTTTTATACAATAATCGTAATAACTTGTTTGTTTTACTCGGCGGTATTGGGTACTTGTTTGACTGGGATGCCGGAGAATTTATGTTTAAAGAAAAGGGAACTGCTTTTCCCGGTCTTCAGCACGCAGAGTATGCATCGTGTTCGGCGGACGGTCGATTCTTTTTAACGTCACATGCAGATTTTCCATACGCTCGGCTTTCAAGGCCAGGAGACAGCTTTAAAGATTCAGCGATTTTTGCGATTCATGATAAATTAACCGATGCGCAGTGGCATCCATCCGATTTGTATTTTGTAGCGCGTTCGTTCTTAGAAAAAGATCTTGTTCTTTTGTATCGATATGATACTGAGAAAAACGGTGTAGTTTTATTGCAAAGGGTTCGTGTTGGTGCGGATATTTCGCATATGAACTGGAGTGAGGATGGTTCTTATTTATTTGTTCACGGGGATCAAAGCTTGATGTATGGAGCTGGGTTTCGAATTTTTGCTCTTAATGGCGAGCAATTGTCTTCGGTTGATGCTTTTACTGCGCCGTTGCCAGATTTGAAAAAGGTTGAGAGAGCTTTGTATTCTAAGACCAAAAATATGCTTTTGGTTGTTGGAAAATGCGATCATTATATGAATGGCCGAATGATTTTTTCTTTTACCAACAGACCGGTTTCTCAGAAAGATATTTCCGATTATCGTCATCCAGTTGTTTCTAAAATGCCCTGGAGAGTTGTTGATAATTTATTCAACACGGTAACGGTTTATGATTATTTAAATGATATTCCAAATCAACGAAAAGTAGGCTTTGGATCTGTTGTTATGTTGGTTAATTCAAAAGATCAAAACCTTGCGCTTTCTGTGTGCGATTTGCCTGAAGTGGTTTGTGCAAATGATGGTAAACGTTTTGCGTGTGGGAAAAAGGTAACGCAATCAGACTTGTCGGCAGAATCGATGTCTTGTTGGTGGCTTGTTGAGGGAGAATCGTGGCTCGATCGAATTGATAATCCAATAAAACCGTTTGCTCGAATTTCTTTAAAAAATATGGCTACTGGTGAAAAGCTTTCTCTTTCCAAGCAACGAACACCAATCCAAGGGACGAGTTTAGATAAAAATATAATTGGGTTTTCAGGTCTGCAAGATTCTTTTTCTATGAACAGAGATTCATCGAGTTGTTTTGATTGGGAAATTGGAGAGGCGGTGTCTTTGGTTGCGCGTGGTGATGTTATTGGGTTATCGCCAGAGCCTGCAACCCACCCAATATTGAAAAAAATTGGTATTACGCGCTTATCAACAAAGCCAGAGGGCGTAAAGACGCTGCATGATGACAATTCATTTAATTGGATTGTCTACCGAAATATCTCTGTAACAACATTTTTTGATCAAGCTCGTCAAGGAAGTGAATGTGGCGAATATATGTGTAAAAAAATTGATGATATTTCAGGAAAAGATGCAGAGGCTGTTCGTGATGTTGTGCATTCGCATGTTATGCAAAAATCGTTACTTTTTTAAGACATGTTTTTGGTGAATTTAACTCTTGAGATATACTAAAAAGATTTAAAAGCTTTGAGGTAGTAGGTTGATATGCCAGAAAAACAAGAGTATGAATTTGTTGTTGATGAAAATGCGCAGCGCTTGGATAAATTTTTGGCACAAAAAGTTCCAGAATATTCAAGAACGTATTTGCAAGAGCTTATCAAAGATGGTCATGTAACGTTAAATGGCAAAAAAAACACTTCAGTTAAACAAGAACTTTCTTCCGGAGATCTTGTTGGGTTGAGCCTGCAGCCAAGGCCAGGGTTTAATTTAGAGCCCAAAAAGGTTGATTTTGAAGTTGTGGATGTTCAAGCAGATTTTATTGTTATCAATAAGCCTGCGGGATTGTTGGTTCATGCGCCAGCAAATCGTAGTCAAGAAATAACATTGGTAAATGGCCTTCTGTACATGTTTGCAGAGTTGACAGATCTACTCAAAGACGACGATCGTCCAGGAATTGTACATCGCTTAGACGAGGATACAAGTGGTCTTTTGTTGATTGCGCGAAATGAGCGGGGCAAAAATAAATTGGGTCGAATGTTTCATGATCGTAAAATTTCAAAAACGTATAAAGCCGTAGTTTCCGGTCATACGCCTCGTTCGGGACGAATTGATTTTGCGATTGGACGGCATCCAACGGTTCGGACAAAAATGTCGCATCAGGCGGTTGATGGCAAACCAGCAACGTCATTATTTTCTGTTGCTGAGTATTTAACTGGCGCCACGCTTCTTGATGTAAAAATTATCACTGGTCGTACACATCAAATCCGGGTTCATTGTTCATCGATTGGGCACGGCATTTTGGGTGACTTGGTATATGGAGTGTCTTCGCGATTTATTTCACGTCAGGCGCTTCATGCGGGATTGCTCGAGTTTGAATATGACGGAGTTATGTATCGATATGAATTACCTCTTCCAGAAGATATGCGTCAGTTAGTAGCTGCTCTTGGAATTGTTGAAAGTGTTCAAGAAGAGAATTAATTTTTTAGCACATTTTTTTGAAGAGAATTTAAAACTTCACTCGCTACTAAGCTTTCGGGTTTTGCAGCAAGCACACGCTGCGCCAACAAAATTGTTTCTTGCCTATCAAAGCTTTCTGGAACTGTTGGATACATCTCAAGCAGTTTTTCTTGCAATTCGATCGTTTCGGGCTCGAGTTCTGCTGCGCGTGAAATGTGGAAAAACATGAGCTCCTGCCAGCCTTCTCGAGCACTAAAAAAATCGCCAACCTCTTCCATGGTTTTTGGTTCGGGAATATCTGTTCGCCCAAAGATACGCTGTGTAAGATCAGCAAGCAGCAGGTGCCGAGCTGCGGTTTCGCTTTTTTTCTTCATGAGAAACCAAACATAATCGTAAGTTGTAATACATTGCTCTTCAAGAGCAAGTTCGCGCAGGATCTCTGCCATTTTTTCTTCAGGAAATTGCCAAAAAAGTAGTTGCGATTCGATAAAACGGCCGTGCATAACAAATTCTTTAAACGCTGCAGCTTTGTCTTTGGCTATTAATTCAGCAGCGCGTTGTGCGTAAGTAGAGGGATTATTAAACCCTTCGTCCTTGAGCCATTCTATTATACGAGTAGAACAAAGTTCTTCTGGTTGATATTCAAGTATGACTTGTGCAAATTCATATTGTTCTTGGCTTGTTAATTTTATCCATGCAGTAGCATCATTTTCAAAGACTCCTCCAATTGATGCTGCTTGATCAGGAAATAATTCAGCATCTCGCAAAAAATAATAAAATGTTCCTGATGATGAATACGCAAAAGCCGGGAAACAAATATCAAGCGACATGCGTAAATTTTTAAGCGAAACAGGTGTTTCTTCTAAAAAATTAAGATAGTTTGCAAGTCCATGAGAGCAAGGACTATAAATTTCATCAAGATAAAATGGAATTGAATAAGGAGTATCATGACCTGTATCATTTCTAGGCAACATGTTAGCAATTTTAACATATTTTTTTAATAAACCCTTTTCAATGTATAATCGACATAGCTGCTTAATCTCCATTATTTTATTCCTCCTGGCGGGAAATACTCTTTTATTTGAGATGCTTTTGCAATAAAAAAGCCACTTATTTCATATTGGTTAAATTTATTAACAATATATCTAACTAACACAGGAATATCATTGATATAGGCATATTTTGCAGAATGTCCTTTTTTAGGCAGACAATTTTTGCCTCCTTCGATAATTTCTCTGACAACAGCTTTTATTTGTTCCCAATTTTTGTCGGGAAAGAATTTATCAAGTCCATGGTCATGCCCAAGTTTATGTGATCCATTAATAAAATGGAGAAGATCTTTTGTGGTTCGCTCGACGTTTTTAAAACTTATTGGTGTCATATCGCGATTGATGCTGCGCGTATCGATGTTTAAGATTAATGATTTTAATTTCTTGGCCTGCGAAATGATTTCTTCTTTGTTGGGGCTGTTTTCGCGGATAAAAGCGATTGTGTTATCGGGCGAAAAACCACTTTGTGGTGAACAGTGCATTCCTGATTCCAACTTGCCGCTGAGCATGTCATCAACAATCGGTCTGAGGTAGTGGTATGCCTTTTTTCCATAATGATCGAGCACGGCAGCAACAACAGCGCCACCAATCACAGAACCTCCAACTAGAAAGGCATTATGAAATTGTTTTGAAGTAAATTTCTTTTTAAAAAAATCAATTGGTTTGCTAAATAATTTTTTGAAAAATCCAGATTTGCTCAGATCTTTGTTAGGTGATGGCAGATCAATTTTTAGATTGATAGATCGTTTATACGGTGCTTCATATTGTATTACCTTACCAGTTCCAGGAAGTTTTTTTGTAGTTGTTCCAAGGCTATTATTTGAAGGCAAAGAAAGTGGTTGAGAATCTGACCCAGGGGTTGAGAGCGGAACATTTCGCGTTCGTTCTGGCGAAAGCCGAAACATGCTGGTGTCAGTTCCCTGCGGGATGGTAACCGATTTATAGAGTTCTGCAGGATCATTGTGTGTTGGTGTTGGACTTAAGCCCAAAAAAGTATCCGCAATATTTAACAATCCATGCACAATCGATGTAGTGAAGTTGACGATCGCAAGCAGCCCAACTTGC
>VHBT01000013.1 GCA_016871815.1 Candidatus Dependentiae bacterium | reverse complement strand
GATATTGCAAATGAAATGCTTGATAGTCTTTCAAGCGAACATGGAATTGGTATTTTAAAAAAAGTTGATAATGTTACCGACCAAAAGCTAGTTATCAGGTTTGCAGACACTTCATACCCTGCAATCAAACCTCGCGGCAGCACAGATGATTTCTCCACAGAAAATGTAATGCAAAAAACAGCCGCTGTTTTTGGATCAATGGCGCTTATGGGTCTTGTCGGTATCGCTGTTTTAAAATCAAACAATCAAAAAAGTCTTATCAACTTGCAACAAAGAATGCAGAAATCTAATGATACATTTAATGAAAAAATAGCTGCAGAAAAAGAACGCCTTGAAGCCAATCAATCTGCTAGCCCAGGGGAAAAAAAAGAGGGTGATCCAAAAATTGATGAATTAGCAAAACAACGCGCAGCTCAAGGTAAAAAATGGAGCGATTTTATCTCAGAACAACGCAAAAAAGAAGATGATGAGTTCGCCTCAAAACTCAAAGACCCAAATCTATCTGCACAACAAAAAGCAGATCTTCAAAAAAAAGATGCCGAACGACAAAAAAATCGTACCAGTGCTGACTCATATCAAGAAAGAATCTCAGAAGCCCAAATGCAAGGCGGGCTTTCAAACACACTCTGGGCAGACAGAAAAAATACTCGAAACGAATGGCTGAATGAAAAATCAAATTTCTCGGAAGAAATTAATGAATGGAAAGGCGTACGAGGCAAAAATACCACCGCAGACAGAGAATCCGATAAAGCATTTTATGACTCTTTACTAAAAATGACACCAGAAGAACGAAAAGCCGCACAAGAAGCACGAAACAAAGAAATCGCTGACAAAAAAAATGCCGCTGTTGATGCAAAAAAAGAACGTAATCAATATTGGAAAAGTGCGCGAGAACAAGGCGGGTTTACAAATAACGATGGCTCTGCAATGTCAAAGTCACAGATGGTAAAAAAAGTCTTATGGAATAACGCCCTTAACAGAGGAAACTCCTCATCTAAAGATGAATCAAAAAAACGAAAAAACAAACTCACCGCTGTTGCAAAAGTTGCTGCTATTGGCGCAAGTATTGGAGCCCTTGGCGCAGGGCTTGCCGCTATTGACGACTCATCATCTACGATGGTTACCAGCCTTATCCCCTGGGAAATTCCCGATGGAAAATTTAGATGCCCCATTTATAAAAATCCACAAATCCTCGGCTTTGGCTCAAGCTTTATTCAAAATTTTGAAGAAGGCTCTATCTTAAAAATTCAACGACTTATGGGCTCAGGAGCTGCATGGCTACAAAATCCCCTTCCCTCCCCACTCAACTTTACTCTTCGATTTAAAGTGCGCGTTCAAGACGCTGGCGGAGTTCATATTTTACTCCGTAAAGGACTCAATTTTTCTTCCCAAGAAGACTCCGACCTTAATTATCAAACAAAAATTATGTTAGGCGTTTTTGATAACTCCGCAACTGCAATCGTCGATAACGGCGAAATCGTCGCCCAAATAAAAAAAGATCAGTATCCTGCAGCTGCAATTCCACCAGGAATATTTACCCCATATTGGCTTAGCTATAATAACGGATTTATCATGCTCGGTTTTGGCAATCCCGGAAATAACGTCATTTTAAGCTGGCAAGACCCTGACCCCGATTTATCAATCGATCGAATTGGCTTTAGTTGCGACGTCTCAAGTGTTGAATTTAGCGAAATGTATATCTCTCCTGCTATTGAACCTGTTTTTACCCCAAAAGAATATTTTTCAAATAAATCAGAACAAACAATTCCATCAAAAACTGTTTGGCTGCAACAACAACTGAGAGAACCTGGTCGAGGCATGATTGGAATCAAAAAAAAGGGTTCTAGCCCGCTTAATGTTATCCTTGCACTTGAAGGAAACGATGATGCGCCACAAGTTCAATTTACCCTCGGCTCAAAAATAGACGAACCTATTATCGTTCGCTACAAAAGCTCCGAAACTGGCCAAACCGTAGAAGAGCAAGTTGGTGTAATCTCTGATCCCTACGAATCAAACCCCGCTGAATACGAAACGTTTTGGATTAGTAATTTATACGGTCAATTTACGATTGGTCACCCAAAACCACCCAAAGACTATCCAGAAAAAGAACCGAAACAAGGAAGCAATTTAATCGCGTGCGCAACAATCCCTTCTCTTGCAACAGCAGATGTAATTGGACTTGCAAGCGCAACCGATGATTCAGTGGTCGTAAAAAATATTTCTGTCCATCCCGCAATCGAACTCGAAGAGTTCTTGCCACCTGGATACATTGAACGAAGAAAAATTGCCGGAACCTTAAAATTAATTTCACCGTTTGCGTATCAATTTAGACAAGCAGGACAATCTATCGAAGTTAACGATAAAATCTCAGGCCAAACATGGTACCCTGCAAAAACACCACAACAAAGCGCCACCTATTTTTTCAATACGATCATTCACCCTGATGGCGACCTTGAAATGAAAGATCTTGGATCTCCAAAAAATATGGTTAAATTTGGTATCAGTGCTGCTGCAACTGCGTTACAACAAGCCGCAGGGTTGGTAAACACGACCGCAACAAAAATTGGCCAAACTGGTGTTGACCCAATAACACAAATAATCACCGCTGCTGCAAGTATTGGACTGACTGGTGTTGCTCTTGGCATAAACACGGCCGGCGCTGCATTACAAGCAGAAGCAAAACATGGATTTAGAGATCAAAATGCATATGTGTTCACAGAAAAAGCAAACAAAGAGGCTGCAGGATCTACAACCGTCACCCCTGAAATTCAAGAAAAAAGAGAATTGATTGCTCAATTAATTGCTCAATCAGAACGAAACAAAGCAGCTTATTATGAACGACTCAGCTCGCTAAAACTTCTTGAAAAGAACACAGAGATTCTAAAAAGCGGAAGTATTTGGACAAAAACTGTGGCCGATCGGCACAAAGAAAAACTTAACTACTTTGAACAATATGTAAACAACTATAAAAAAATTATTTCTCTCATAGACCATCCAATGATCATAAACCCTTCAATCAAAGAAGCTATTTTTAATGGATTATTTTTTATCTACCAATCTGTCGCAACTATTTACACACAAAAAGAAGACCTTCCTCAAAAACAAATTATGACAGACGCTGTGATTGAACTTCTCATAAATGCACGATTAAACCAATACGTGCTTAACAACAAAACAAATGATGATAAATTTAGAGAAAGAACATGGTCAAAATGGATTCAAGATCTTGCATTATCAGCGATAACACAAGATCCACCACAAGATTTTACTCTCAACCCAATGTTTGGCGAATATGTGTGGCTTGATGAGCCCTTCACTCTTCCATCTGGAGCAAATGGATCTGTTTTTTTTGAAGCAAAAAGCTTAGGTGATATTTTTGTTGGATTAATCGACAATCCACAACTTGTACGAAATACCGAAGCAGATTTATATGAAGTTGTTTTTGGCGGAAACAATAATAGTTCATCATTCTTGAGAATAAAATCATTGGGCCGATCAGTTGCACAAGTTTCAGCAGTTGATAATCCAAACGCACAAGTTACTCCAATGGTCAAAGAACAATTTTGGGTATCAATTAAAAACGGAGTTGTTTCTGCGGGCAAAGGAGACTGGGGCGAAAACAAATTGTTTGAATGGCAAGACCCATACCCTCTTGCAAGCATTAAATACATTGGACTTTCTACCTGGAATGGACCTGTGTCGATATCAAACATCAAAGTCGGACCCGCGGTAGAAGACTTAACACCAGGCCTCAAAAAAATGTTACTCGCAAAATCGTATGCAAAAAAAATATCTGATGAAGAAAAAAATAAAAAAACGTTATTACAAGATACATTTTCTGATCTAGATGAAAATGATGCACTTGCAAATGACAATCTCACTCAAAATGATTTTGAACGTAATGATTCCTTGTTATACGATCAACTTGAGATGCCAGATATCGATGAATTAACCAAAGATGTCTTAGAAGAAAATATCAATCTAGTAACAAAACAAACCAGTCAACTTAAATTACTCCCTACACAAAAAACCACTCCTCAAAAACCAACTGATAAAACAAAAACAACAGACAAAGATGGAAAACCACAAACAGCTGCCCAACAAAAACAACAAATGGCTCAGATGGCTGGCGGATCTCTCAGTGGGCTGGCCCAAGAATGGCGACAACTTGTTGGAGCAAAAGGAATAGCTGGCAATATCAGAGAATCTCTTGCTAAACGAGCAGAAAGAATTAAACAAAATAACGAGAAGAAAAAAGCTCTTGCGTTAGAAAAAAGCAAGGCTCCTGAACCTAAGGAAAATCAAAAAATTTCAATACTCAAAAGATTGGTCAAAAAGATTACACCACAAGATAAATCGAGCACAAAAAAATCACCGCGAATTGAAGCTGTTAAGCCAACTACAACAGATACACCAGCTACGCTTGTTGCTCGCTTTAAAACAAGTCTTACTCGACTAAAAAAAGCTCTCACAAGAAAAAAAGGGGCTCGTAAAGAATCACAAACCCCTGCAACTGAATCAAAGACTGAACCAGAACTAAAAACAACTGCCGAATCAAGCGCCCCAAGGCTTCAAGCTGGACTTTAAGGCTTCGGCTGGATTGTCAAAAGCAAATGCTCTCACACGAGCCTCGGGAACGTTTTTTGCAACATACTGATAGCCACAGCCATAATCTTGGTACAACGAATCAATATAATTCTGAATTGAGTCAAAGTCTTTTTCTTCTTCCGCGTTCAAGAAAACCTTTTTTAAGCGAGGTAAATTTCTGTAATTAAAGTAAGACAACGTTGCCTTAGGATTTACCAGAGAAATAACATGGCTCCAAATAGATTTAACCAACACTGCATTCAATGAATTAAATGGAATTCCCATAACAACTGCATCAAACTTAATGCCTGGATTAAAATCGGTAATCGACATATTGTGGATTTTAATTCGCGGATCTGAGCCAAATTTTGCTTCAAGCATTTCGCACAGCTCAGATTCGAGCTCAACCAAATGAAGGGTATCTGTCTGCCCTAGCTTTTCGATAATTGCATGTGTAGAAATGCCAGTTCCTGGTCCAACTTCAAGAATATTTCGAGAAACACCTTCAACAGAAGGTTTAATATGATCAGCCAACGCCTGTGCAAGAAATTTTGAACTTGGTGCCACCGCGCCAATAACTGTGGGTCTTTTGCAATATTCAATAAAAAATTCAATACACTCTTTTGGTGGATTTCCACAAGATTTTTGAAACGCAAAATACCCCGCAAGGGCAGCGCCCACAAGAGCTACACCTGTACCAGCTGCAAGAATTATTTTTTTCTCACGACTTAACGCTGGTTTAACTGTTGAAAAATTCAATCCAGCTAAAAGAACTAAACCCAACAGATTTTTTTTATATTTAACAAACATCACTATAAACCCCTCCCCAAGATTACATAGATTGACCAGTAATACATTAATGCCACTCTTTTACTTTACTATAAGCAGTAAAATTCCCAACCGGATATCCGGACTTATACAAATAAGGCCCATTTATGCAAAAAAAGGCCATTTTTTCAATGGCCTTTTTCAAAAAAGTAAGCTTTTATTAAAAATTAAACATCAAATCTAATATCCGCAGGATTATTAAACTTAAAGTAAAATGTATTAATCGGTAAAACGTTTTTGTACTCGGTAGCTTTTCCTACACCATATAATTTATGTAAATCACTCAAAAAGGTTAAATTTACCTTATAATCCGCAGTTTTCTTTGCATCAAAGAAATATTCCATTTTTTTGAGTTTATCCATTTGGCAATACGCCACATACGAAACCGTTCCACCATCAGCAAGCATTCGCAAAACATGTGCCCAAATGTCTTTAACAACCGCAGCTGGGAAGGCATTAAACGGAACAGTAATAACAATCGAATCATATTTTTCAGACGGCTTAAAATCCTGGATCATTTTTTCATGCACCGCAATATTAAAATCTTTGTATTCTGGTGAGCAAAATTCACGCTCTAATGATCGACACAACTCAGGCTGCATTTCAACCAAGTCCAACGTATCACCTGGCACCATTTTTTTTACCAATCTACGCGTGACCGATCCTGTTCCTGGCCCTACTTCCAAAAACCTACGTGGCTTCTGGCCAATTTGCTTAGCCTGAATACATGCAGTAGCAGCATCTCCAAGATATGGCGAACAAGGCCCAAAGCCTCCCATTTCTCGTGGATTTTTTGCAAATTCTTTTGCAAACATCCAGACATCGTTCAGTGTATTTCCACAATACAATTGGGCACCAACATACAACGCTGAAAGAACAGCTACTACACCAAGGGTCTTGGCAGATTTACTCAAAAAACCAGCTTGCGTAGGTGTTGCAAAGCTAAAACACAATGCAACCAAAAGACCTTTTAAAAACAATTTTTTATACATGCGACAACTTCCTTTATTTTTATTCTTTAAACAAAGCTTTCACTGCTTCTATCGATTTTTTTTGCAAATGAGTAACAGTTATTGGAGGCCAACTCGCAACAACGCGAGCAACTCCCAAGCCACAAACATCAAACATTTTTTTCAAAAATAATTGATGCTCTTTGAACTTTTTATTTTGATCACCAAATGTTTTTAGGTTAATAAGCGTCGATCCACCCATTAATGCAACATACGAAATTGGAGCATTCTCAACCGCCAAATTAAATGTATGCTCCCACATTTGCTTCACGAGCTCAAGCGGTAATAAATTATACGGAATCGTTGAAATAATAACATCATAGGGTTGTTCTGTCGTGAAATCCAAAATTGAACAGCAATGAATTTTGACACGTGGGTCTGATACAAATTTTCGCTCAAGAATGTCACACAACGGGCGCTCAAGCTCTACACAATCTAAAACATCATTTTCTGTCATTTTTGATAGAATTTCACGCGTAACAATCCCAGTCCCAGAACCGATCTCTAAAATCCTTAAAGGACGACCCTTTTTCATTTCATCCAAAAGTTTTGAAATTGCTTCTTGGGCCAAAAATTTTGAACAGGGCGCCGGAAATCCTATTTCTTTAGGATGCCTGCAATATTCAACAAAAAAATCGTAACATTCTTTAGGAGAATTTCCACAATACGCTTGTGTCACCAAATAGAAAGCAAATGAAGTAATCCCAAAACAAGCAAGCTTACGCAATAAAGGCTTTACCTCACGAGCTCCAAGAGCTAACAAAACTAATAAAATTAAAGATTTTTTACTAAAAAAAGCCATTTTTATCATTTTTTACAATCACTGATAGATATATAAAAACTATCAATTACAGAAAAACTTTCAAAAGGCATCCGGCAAATGATTTTTTATTGATCTTTTTTTGAAAATTTCAATAAGAAAAGCTAAGATAGGGGTTTTTTATTATTTTTTGATAAAAACAATAGATATTTTTAAAAAAAGTTTAAATTCAAAGAAAAAATATAATTAAAAAATTGTAACATACTCCAATCAAAATAAGCTTTTAAAATAAAGCCCCAGACGACGATTAATAAACATTATTTTTTATAGAAATAAACAAAAACCATGAAAAATCAATTCTTTTTATTATTTCTTTTTTTATCTACTTCTCTACTTTTTCCGGTCACAAAAGTGCACAACCCTGATGGGACCATTGTGTACCAATGCGATCATTGTGATGAGACTTATGAATTAATCAACACGGCAAATATTCACGAATTGCTCACCCATCCCGCAGTTGAAACTAAGCAACCTAGTAGCGATCACCTATATCGCAGAGAACAAACTGAAGAAACACCTTCAGATCATTCAAAGCTTCATCTGAAACCACTACTAATAAACGAAGACGCTCAGAAACCGAGACAGAGACCAAAAGCTTATCATCTGCAGAAACCCATAAACGAACTCTCACCAGCGAAAAACATTATAAATGCGAAGTATGCGGAGAATCTTTTACCCAATCAAGTAACCTCAAAAGACACAACAGAACTCACACTGGCGAAAAACCTTTTAAATGCGAAGTATGCACAGAATCTTTTAGCGCATTAGATAACCTCAAAAGACACTGTCTAATTCACACCGGTGAAAAACCTTTTAAATGCGAAGTATGCGGAGAATCTTTTACACGGACTGAAAAGCTAAATACACACAAACGGACTCACACCCGTGAAAAACGTTATGAATGCGAAGTATGCGGAAAAAATTTTAGCCTACCCTCAGGCCTGAAGATACACAAGCGAACTCACACTGGTCAAAAACTGTATGCCTGTGAGTTTTGCAAAAAAAATTTTAGTGTAGCCTCAAGCCTGATCAAACATAGACGAACTCACTCAGGCGAAAAACCGTATAGTTGTGAAATTTGCAAAAAAAAGTTTGCTGTCAATTCAGATCTGACTCGACACAAACAAATTCACACCGGCGAAAAACCATATACCTGTACAGATTGCGGAATATCTTTTACAGAAGGCTCAAGCCTGAGAAGACACAAACAAATTCACACCAACGAAAAACTTTATGAATGCAAATATTGTAAATACAAAACCTCAAGACAAGATATCCTCAATCGACATAAAAAAAGTTGTAAAAAAGACACAAAAATTGATGTCGCAGAAGATACCAATGATACTGTGAATAAATATTAATTTTTAGAAAGAATCCTTTTTTTAATTTTTTAATAAAAACAACTCTGCCTTATTTTTTATAACAATTCTTTCTTTAAACTCTGTACAACCCATTCCATAAATAGCTAAAAAGACTGCATCTGCACGTTTTTATTTGTGGATGTGATGCCAGCGTGATAAGTGTAAAAAAAATAATTCTTCTCACAACAATAAGCTTTTCAATTTTAATGTATTGCCCCAAATCAGAGCATGGTATGGGTTTTTTACAACGAGTGAGAAACAACTCAATATACGCAATCGACTTTTCACAAGAAAAAACCTTACTCGATTTTCTCCCAGAAGGAACTGTTATTAGAATAAAATCGCTCCGAAAAGAATATGGCCCTACTGGTCGATATTATGCGGTTCGTAGATTAGTTGGCGCTTATCGCCTACAAGCAGACACCATTGATCCTGAAGATACAGCTACTCACTTTGTGGTCAAACGATATGTTGCGCGAGATTTCTCTGAATACATGGGATTGTACTCAGATTCTGCGGAAGGACTCTTTTTACAAACAAATGATTCAAGAGCTGCAACATTTTCGCTCCAAGATATCATGAGCGATACCAACGCCTCTGGACATTGGTCAATCGTTGATGCATCGGGCGAAGAAAAACCAGACCAGAAAAACTTTTTAGACCCTCAATATGCCTCAACAGTCTTTAATGCATGCTACCTTAAATCACGCGTTTCAGGCTTTATGCAATCACGCGGAACGCCACAAAATTATACCGGACTCAAAGCTCCCGTCAGCAAATCTGTGAATGCCGTTCTGTCAGGAAACGCTAGCTCAACAAGAAATACTAATAATTCAAATCCAACAGGAACTCCCCAAATTAACCAATCAGGAACCGGAACATCCAACGGCACCAGTTCAACAACTCCAGAAAAACCAAAAGAATCTCCAACCGCACTTGGATCCTTAAAATCACTTTCTACCGATCGTTGTATTGCGCTGTGCTATCTTAGCTCCTCAAATATTTTTGCAATCAAACAAAATGGAACACCACTAAGAAAAAAAGAAGATGATTCATGGGAAGCGTTGGACCAAGGATTAAATGGTGCTGTTTTAACTTCTATCTGCGGAGCAAATGATGGCTCACTGTGGGCAACAGATCAAAGTAATAATCTCTGGTCATTTGATGTTCCATCTGCAACATGGATACGCTCACCACAAACACCAGCAACCAGCTCAGTAGTTAAAATTATTCTTTCTGATGCATCTAATGTATGGGTACTTGGGAGCGATGGCGCATTATTTCAACGAACAAAAACAGATGAATCTTTTGTATGGAAAGTTCCTTCTTTTTCGCTTCCAGATGGCGGCATTAAAGACATCAGCATGACCTCTGATGGAACAATGTTTGTAATTAGCAACGATTCAAAAATTTACAAAGGAACCAGAAACAACGACTCCTATTCTTTTTCACTCTTTGCTCACCCTGCAAACCTTGTATCAGAAGTCCCATTTACAATCGCGAGCGGATCGCCAACATTTGTTTCTTTCACGACATCAAAAAACGAAGTATACATCCTTGTGGATGGAAAAAGCGGATCCACCAAGGATAGCTGGAAAAAATTAACCCAAGATGATCAAACAACACCTATCAAATTTAGAACAATTGCCGGATTCAAAGATAAATCTCTTGTTGGAATTGTATCAAATAGCGGTCAATCAAATGACAATACAATAATGCTTGTCTCCAACATAAAAACAACCTGATCGGAGTAAAAATTCATGATAATTAAAAGTTTAAAATATCTTTTGTTACTCCTTTGCGTCTCATCGCCAGTAAATATTAAATTCTCCCCAAAGGGAGGCAAAAAAAACAACACCGCAGCTCCAGTAGCGCCATCTGCGGCCGAACTAGCAGCAGCTGAAAAAGCACGCCAAGAAGCAGAACGATTAAAAATATTAGCCGACCAGAGAGCTGTTCATTTTGGCGATAAAATTGTCATCCGAAGCAAGACTGCCTACAACACAATAACAGCAGCAAATGGACAAAGCGCATCACTTGCCCTGCGTTCTGCAAAACCTGATTTAAAATTTTCTGATGCCACAAATCAATTATGGTATGTAAAAGGAAAACACACTAAAAGCGATCCTTGGAATTGCATTCCTGGAGACGATGTAAAAAACGGAGATATTGTTCGAATCGAATCAGTTCAACATGGAACAAACTTAAGCTGTAGCGGATCTGGCGATTCTGTCATTCTCGTTTTAAATGGAACTAAAGGAATCGGTTCGACCAAAGACAACTGGAAGCTTGTTGCACAAGGTGGATCTATCTGGCGATGGGGTGCTCCATTTTCCTTAATCAATATCGACACCGGATTTGTTATCAATGCAACAGCGGAAGGCGGTATTAATGTAATCAAATCATTAGCTGCAAAACCAAAATCTAATGCCGATGAAATTCCGGGAACCGACGATGCAACTTCAAAAGTCTTACAAGAACAAATGAACAAAGCAGACAAAGCTCAACAAGATGCAAGTACTCAACCAAATCAGACTCAAGCAAAAAAAGAGGCTCCAGCAAAACTTGATACACCTGCACCTGCAGATCCTCAATCTACTACGTTTTGGGTGTGCGACGCACAAGTTGCTATTCCACCAGAAGATGATATCGCCTGGACAGGATCTCCCTCTGGATCGCCAGCAGAAGCAGATGATTCTGCCATGGTTGCTCTTGAAATTGTCAAACTCGGAATGGGTGGCGGAATTCCACCACAAGCAACACAAGATTTTGTTGCACTCAGTGCAGACAAAAAACCGTTTCTCTCTGGATTTGCACGGGACACGATTGATGGATTTACCTCTGGCTTTATGCTTGATGTCAGTCCTCTGCGCAACAAAGGTGCTGCATGGTTGGGAGAATCTCTCAAGACCCCTGGCAGGGCTACCATTCAATTTCGCGCTAAAGCAGAAGACAAAGGAGACATTCAAGTTGTTTTTGCGCAAGATATTGGTATCGATTTTGCATACAAAATTCGCCTTGGCGCATACGATAACACCAAATCCGTTATCACAAAATATGAACGTATTGGCGCCCTTCTTGTGCCTCAAGAAGTTGCCGTTATTCACGTTGACGAAAACCCCCTTGCAGCGACTCGACCTGGCGTATTCAGTGATTATTGGATTACACTTGATAATGGACTTATTTTTGTTGGCGTTGGACCAAATCCCGGCGAAAATATCTTTTTAACATGGCGAGATCCAACGCCGCAATCAGATATCAGACGAATTGGCTTTGGCACAAACATGACAGGCGTTGTATACACCGAAGTAAAAGTTCGCCCTCCAATCAAATCTATTCCACCAACTCGAAAATATTTTCCAAGCGAATTCATTCAAGCGCAACCACCAACAATTACCGCAAAAAATTGGGGCTCTACCTTATTTGTACCAAAAACAACTGCTCCTGACGAAGCAGGATCTGCAGAATGGTCAGCATTTCCTCTCCGAGTTCCTGGTCGCGGTAGTTTTAGCGTCAATCTGAATGGAACAAAAGAAACCGCTGTAATTATATCTGCATCAAAAGACACTTCAGACGATTTTTATGCAATTATCTTTGGCGCAGAAGGAAATGACGGAATCAGAATCAAAAAACACCTCAAGGGAGAATCTTCATACACAACACTTGCAAGCGTTGGAAGCAAATTTTATAACGCGCTCAACTTATCACCAACTAAAATGTCAAAATTCTGGGTGAGCATCACTCGTGGCCAAATTCTTGTTGGTATGGGAAATATTGGTGAAAATATTGTTCTTGGCACACAAGACCTGCTGCCACTTCTTAATGTTTTTGAACTAGGATTTGTTTCAAACTCAGGAGAAACCGGCACATACACCAACTTAAATATTACATCTCCAGTTGCTCTTGATATCACGCAAGAAGAAACATCCTATCAGCGAACTGCAAACCAATATGTGTACAGTGGATCTGTGTACATCGTGCTTCCATTTGAATACCAAATCGACCAAGAAGGACAAGCCGTTAAATTTATGGACAAAATTGGTGGTCAAACATTCTATCCAGGAGCAACACCACAACAAGATGCAAAATACTTCTTCATGATCACAGTTCAACCAAATGGATTCCCTCAACTTGATTGGGTCACTGAACCTGAAAATAAACAAATGATTGAACTGCAGAAAAAAATCACCATCAAACAAACACTTGCTGAATCGCTTGCAAGTGCTGGTCAGAGCGTTTCTGGTAGTGGTATGATTGGGGGTATTATCGGTACAGTTGCAAGTATGGCATTTGCCGGAGCGTCTGCTGGCGTTGGTGCTGAAGTTGGTAAACAAAAAGCAGAACTTGGTGCATATCGTGATGCAAGCGCATACGTGTACACAGACAAAATGTCGAACAGGGTTTTAGGAAACGCAAGCGTTCCTCCAGAAGCTCAAGCAAACGCTCTTGAAGCTAAAAGCAAAATGGATCTTGGTGGAAAATGGACACCATCTTCGACCGAAAAATACGAACGTTTAATTTCCCTCTATCAACAAGTTGTATACTTGGTTAATCACCCATACGTTGTACAAGATCCATCCATCAAACCAAATTTATTCAGCAGCATCACAGCTCTCTACAAAGCTCGCCAGGTATTGTACCCGGGCATCGAATACGAAGGCGCACAAGCTGCATATAACTCATTGCTCAGCTTACTTATTTCCGCTCATGACAACATTTACTTAATTAATCCAGACAAACCAGATGAAGCAAAACAAAAAGATATTTGGTACACCTGGATCAACGAACTTTCGCGAGACTTGCTTGCAAACCACGCGGAAAAACCTGTTGATCTGCAGCCCTTCCACGGAGAATATATTTGGCTCAGCTTCACCCTAGAAAAACTTAATAGCGGAATCGTGTCATTTGAAGCAAAAGGCCTTAGCGATATTTTTGTTGCGTTTGGACAATCTACTTTTAAAACAAGAAACACCAATAATGAAATTTATGAAATCAATCTTGGTGGCTTTGAAAACACTCGAACAGTGATTAGAGTACAAAGTCTGGATACCCCAATCGCACAATTCACTCGAGAAGAAAAACCCGATGCAATGCTTGACTCATTAGACTTTAAACGATTCTGGATTATTCTTGATAATGGAAAAATCATGATAGGAACAGGTGCAATTTCAGAGACAAATAAAGTGCTTGAATGGAGAGATATTTATCCGATTCAACGACTTAAATATGTTGGATTGAGTACATGGAACGCTCCTATCAGCTTTAGAAATATTCACGTCGGACCGTTCTCTGACTTTGCGGCTGCTGCAAAATGGGATCCTGCGAATAAAAAAGAAGTACCCAAAAAAGCTCCCGCAAAAAAATAATTTTGACGATCAAAAGTAAGATATTTAGGCTAACTGAAGACGATTGTCTTTAAATAATTTTTGTATGAAAAACGAACAACACATTTTTTTTATCCATGAGCCCGCCCTGGATGTACACTCACTTTCACTTTCGATGAATGTGACATGTACAACGGCAACCAGTTATCGAATCGCAACAATCCTCAGACTGCGCACAGGAGAGTCAGTCTGTTTGTTTAACAACAACACGGTAATAACACTTCTATTAAAAACGATCAACTCAGGAAAAAAATGTTTAGTTGAAGGAACAATCACAGATATCAAAATTCAAACCCCCCTGCTGCCACAAATAACATTATTTTGTGGCATGACAAAAACAAGCACATTCGAAGAAATTTGTTATAGCGCAACACAACTTGGCGTTTCTGACATCATTCCAGTAAAAACTGAAAAATCATACACAAAATCGTACACCGAAAAAGATTACCTTAAATTTTACACTCAATCCGTAGCCGCAGCCGAACAATCAAAACAACTTTTTTTGCCCAAAATACACCCCCCAACAACCATCTCCGAATTACAAAAAAGCTCTACACAATGGGATAATTTCATATTTTTTGAAGCCGATGGCGCTCCATTTTCAACAATCATCTCAAATATAAAAAAAGCACCGCTTTTTGTGTTTTTTGGACCCGAAGGCGGACTTTCACATCAGGAACAACAAGAACTCACCGCCTTAAATGCAAAAAAAAGCTCTTTGTGTCGCCCTATTTTAAAAAGCCAAGATGCTGTTTTGGTGGCAATCGGAGCACTTCGCTCACTTATATAAAAATACGCATATCTAAGTTGAAACCAGATAAAAAACCTTTTGCTGGAATTGGTTCTAAATCATTTTGTAGAGTCATAAAAATGAAACTTTTTAAATACTTACAAAAATATGCAAAAAAATTATTTAATCTTTCTTGGAGCATTAATACTCACGCTCCCCATGGATCTTATTGCCCCTCCAAAAAAAATCGCTGTTGATGGTGCTGCTGCTGCTGCTGCTGAGGCTGAGGCTGAAACCGAAATTGGAGCTGAAACTAGAGCTAGTTCTAGATCTAGAGGTAGATCTAGAACTAGAAAAGAAAAAGCTAGAGCTAGAGCTGAATCTAAATATAAAGCGAGAGCAAGTGCGAGACGCAGAGCGAGAGCTCAAGTTAGTGCTGATAATAGAAGTCGAGCTAGAATTAGAGCTCAAGCTAATGCTGAAACCATAGCCCAAGCTAGAGCTGGTGCTGATGCTAGAGCTGGTGCTGGTGCTGGATCTAGATCCCCTCGATCAGCAAGTCCTACTCTTTTAACACAACTAGAAATCGAAATAGATGAGTGCAACATCAAAGTGGACGAACTAAACAAGAAAATCAGGCCTATAGAAAAACGTATAATTAATATTCAGAAAACATTAAATAATTTAGCATCAAGATCAAAGGTTAAAAATAATCACGAAGTCTCCCAGATCAAAATTAATTATTCTTTCCTAAATAAAGAACTGCTCGAACTAAATACTGAACGTGAAACAATATATCAAGAAATAACGTTTTTAGAAAATCGAAGAAATGAGCTTTGTGATCGATCAAGACGAGCGTACGACAAGGCGAGAATGCTGACAGAAACGCTCTTGGACACAACTACTCATGAATCTAACTCTACCCCTATGTACCATCAAGCTTTAATTGATTCTAACTCAACATACTATACGACAGCACCAAGTTTCAGAATTCTTCCATGCGACAAGGCGTTGCTTTTGAATGTAAATAATGAAGTTATTGCCAAGAGTCTATTGGAACTTGCCCATCATAATGATGGGGTGCATTATGGTCGCTACCTTGGCGATCGAGGGGACTCTCTATGCCAGTTTTACAAAAAGGTTGCAGGGCGGAGCGATTCTCGCATCTTCTATACATATGACAGCACGAACAACACCATCTATATTCATTTTGCAGGCCCTAAAGCGGAAGCTGAAAAACACAAAAAAACTTTTGCAAGAAGTCATTTAAGCTGTTCCCCATAAAAAATAATTTTTACAAAATTTTAAAAAATGAACAAACTTAGAATATGTAGTTTTTTTAAACTCATCTAAAAAACAGGTTTTTAAACATGCTCTCATATACCAAAAGTATTATTTTAATAATCGCTAGTTGCTTTTTGGGTATGGCCCCATGCCCAACAGCAGAAGAAGAAGCACAAGAAATCGTTAATAAAATCTGTACATGGTGCGAGAGTAGCATATTAGAGGACAAAAAACTTCAATCAGCGAATGAGTTAAGGCTCATTTTTAATGAAAACATACCCAAAGCCTTCCAACTTATTAAGCCAGATGGTTCAACTATTAACCTTATCCCTCCTTGCATTATAGAAGCTCGTTCTCTAGCTCAACATGCGATCGCGGAGATGACACCCTTAGAATTAGGGCCTATTGCAGCCAATATAGTTGATTTTTACTTACAAACACGCCGAGACCTTGCATTGCCTGGACATTCTGGAAATATTTTTGATGGAACACTCGACATAGAAGGCTATTCATGCGGAGAGCTTGAAAAATATAGCCAAGCCAGGAAAGCAGAGATCTACGGAGACTCAAACCCCCCGCTCTCTGAAGTTTGTCCCGTATTTAAAGCGATAATTTACAACGAAATTTTGCTGTACTATGTATTTAAAGGACTTATTTTACTCCACTATCTCAAAGATTCTTATGAAGCTCAAAAAGAATTCGTAAAAGTAAATTTTGAACAGTTAATCGAGTTCAAAAAAAACTACATACGAATATACGCCGACGGAAATCCTGGTCGCTCTATACCTCTTAACGATCTAGAAGATGCACTCAGAGTTAGTGTTCAAAGAATGTTAAGAGATCAACTCGCAAGATAAGATCCGCATAGCCAAAACTTTTTCAAAAAAAGTTGAAACCTAAATAAAAACTTATAAACTTTCGTTGTCTTTACAAATTATTCAAGAAAGAATTTTACATGGAACAAGAAAAAGTATTAGTAGTCGGAACAAAAACACTCTTTCCTGAAGAAAAGTCTCTTGATTTTATCGCAGGAGATTTTGAACATTACGCAAAAAAAATTATATCCAGTAGCGAATTTATCGATCGAAGCATTGCAGAAACCGATATTAATTTTAAACAAATTATCCCGTATCTTGTTTTCATGCACGATAATAAGGTTTTCATGATGCAACGAAAATCAACAGCGGGAGAGCAACGACTCAAAAATAAATTATCTCTTGGGATTGGCGGACACATCAGAGCAGAAGATTTTACTCTTGGCGCTTCAATTATTGACTGGGCTCAACGAGAATTTGAAGAAGAAGTTTCGTATTCAGGAAAAATTACCTTCAAACCACTTGGCATAATCAATTCAAACGCATCTCTGGTTGATCAAGTTCATGCAGGATTTGTATACCTCTTAGAAGGTGACTCTCCATCAATTGCGATCAAAGAAGAAATGAAATCAGGAGAACTCGTTTCACTCCAAACATGTAAACAACGTTACAATGAGTTTGAGCGCTGGAGCCAAATAATTATCGATGTTCTTTTAGAAAAATAATATTCACACCATGTTAAAAAAATATATTTTTTTTGCTCTGTGTAGTTTTGTAACTACGCAGAGCGTCTTTTCGCTTGGCCCCCAACCAATAACGCTTATCAAAGTTGTAAGCTCAGGACTTTTGGTAAAAATCTTATTCAATACATGTATTAAAAAAAAATCACCGCTCATCATTCCACTCGAAATCGTTAGTCATGCTGTTATCTCTGGTTTCATCTTTTTTGCAATTGCACATAGTCAGTTTTACCAGAAAAATAAATGTCCCGTTTTTGAAAAAATTTGGTTTTGCAATGCATGCATAGGCTATATTTTATTACAAAACAGTGACATGTTTTTTTATAAAAAAGCTTTTTCATTCAAAAAATATCTTGAAATGTGTATAAAAACGATCATTCCCCTCGCTCACAGCTTGCCCTCTTTTTTTTTGACCTAAATAGCTCATTTAAATTTTTATTTAGAGCCCCTATTCAAAAAAAAAATTCCATGTTTCTCTATTCAAGGAGAAACTATTAACACCCTAAATAGGAGCAACTAACAATGATAAAAAAAAGATCATTACACCTTTTTGTGCTTTTAATTTTAATGTTTATTACATTCAACCAAAACTCTGTTTTTGGAATGCAAGCAATCGAACAAGCACAAGCCTCATTATTAAAAGAATCAGAACTACAAAAAGTAACTAATGCGGTTAAAGGATACATGATCGCAACACTTATCTGCTTTTTTATCGAGGGATATTTTGAATATCAAAATAAATATCTACACTGGCTTTACGTAGATATGCCCCCTGTTGCATACCTGATACGGTTTTTTATAGGAGCCCCGCTCAAAGGATTAACCGTTTATTCTGCTTCTGCCTTAAATCGCTATATATCCAAAAAAAATGGTCGAAATTGCAACGTATACGCACCTCAAATCACGTCTCTTATTCTGCAGGGAATCGGTTACTACTTATCATGCTCAATTTACGATAAGGACAAAACTCCATTTTCTCGCTGCTCAGACCCAAATGCACTGTTAATTATCGCCATCGCAACTCAAGTACTACCGATAATAATTACCCATATTTTAGATTATAAAACATCCCAAACAGCGACTTTTCAATGGAGCCCCGCCTGCACCGCGCGATTAACAGCTGGAATGACAAAACATGCGATAGCAATGGTTATGGCAAAGCTTTCATAGCCATTTAAAAACAAAAAAGGGACTTCAAAGAGTTTTTCTTGAAGTCCCTTTTTAATCATCTAACAAATATTTTTAATTCATTCGTACTTTTCGATATTTTCGCTTAAAGCTGTTTTCCATGTTGCACCATCATGATACAGGCCCCACATCATATTGTTTGTGCCATCAGAAGAAATCAACACATATCCCAGATTTTGATCAAATGTCGCTTCAGTCAAAGTGCCATTTCTATACCCCAAGGCAGGAATACAAGTCCCATCTGCTTTTTTGATGGTATACAAATAACCGCTACCTAAATAGATTTCATTCATAGCATTTTCTTTTAGCAAGCAACATATCTTTCCAAGACAGTCTTTCTTCTTCTCTTAATCAGGTTGCAATCTCACTTGCCGACTAAGACGCTGTATCAAAATCAGCCAAATCTTGGGCAAACAGCGATGCAGGTGCAGGATTTGGCGTTGTTGGTAAAACATATTGCTCACGCTCATCTCCTGAAAGCTTAACAAGTGTTTTAGTCGGCTCAACAAGCGATACCGCAACGCCGACATGCTCCATGCGTCCTGGAACATCTACAACCTTAAATAATTCACTGCCACGCTGAATGATTTCATCTGGTTGCTTTTCTGCAGCCAATTCACCCAGTTCTCTGTCGGTATCGGTATCGCCAGCACGAGTATAAAAACCATCCCTTACCGGTTGATAGGTTGTTACCCCTTTGTCATGATCATAACCAACCACATACGCAACACCATCGCTGTCAGCAGCTTGCTGTGCTTTTACCTTTGGAACAGTTACATTTCTAGCAAACATCCCGCGAGCGCGAGCTTGAATTTTCTTTGCCGCATCAGTCATAGCGTTAAAAGCTTTACGTGCTTTAAACATTTTCCAGCCAGAGGATATAGTTGTTGCAGAGGTTACCTCTTGTGCCCATTTTTGTTGCGCACGATCAACTCGAGCAGACAGTTGAGAATGTTCATCAAGCAATCTCAAGTGCAATTCTCTTGTTTTTCTAGATTCTCTTTCTTGAGCACCTTGAGCAACTTGACGATCGAGCATCACTCGTTCAAATGTATCCAGAACCTGCTTTGGTGATAAAGCATCTACAGCCGCACGAGAATAACCAAACTCACTCACAAGCTGAGACGCAAATCCATTTCTTACCAGGCGACATTCTTTTAATCTTGCAACAGCATCAGAAAGCGTTGTAGGAAGATCGACCTCACCAAATTGATCACGCAATTCTGCCTGCACTTGCAAAAGATCTGCCTGCATAGGGCTTGGTGAAACTGACGCAGCTTCTACGACGCAAGACGCTCTCGTTTTAAAATCATGAATAGCTCCACAGTCACGCTGCCCGAGAATCAGATTTTTATCTTCTCTTGAAACGGTCTTCCAGCAGCCAGATCCATTGCTACCAGGAAACCATTTTTTAACTTCTTGTTTGCTATTTCCACCAACAATCAAATATCGAAGATCTTTACCATCTTCTATTCCACCGACAGGCTCTGGATTTCCACGATTCAATTGCTGATAACAAACAACTGCTGAGTGTTTTGATTTTTCACGTTGCTTTTTTCGTTTTGCAGGAGATGCCAGACGAGCTTCAACTGCGGCCAAGTCAACAGGAACGTAGCTTGATGCTGGAACGGCTGACGGCACAACTGCTGCTGCAGGCTGCACAACCAATGGCAAACGAGGATCAACACCAGCAAGATCTAGCGAATCTCTCGTCTTAACTTGCCTGTCTCCAAATTCAACTTTATATCCCCCACGACGCAATTGCTCGATTTCTTCCAAACGATCACGCCTTGAAAGAACCAATTTAGACAAACCATCAACAGTTGTCGGAAGTTGTCCTGTGCAACCAAGACTTACAGCTTCTCGCTCTAATTCTTCTTTCCTCTTATTGTATGATGCTATAAAGCCTTCAACAGTCTGAATGTTTGTGTGCTCTCGAAATTTATCAAATTTTCTGCCGACCAAACGATCCAACTGAACATACAAATCTTGCAATCGAGCATCACAAGTGCTTTTAAGCCCTTCTAATTCAGCAAGACTCGAAACTCCCGCTAAACTTTCTAGCCCATATTTTTGAGCAACAACTTGCTTTTGCGCTTGAAATACATGATCCACTGACGGCACAACTGGTGCTGCAGGGGCTGGTACAACAACCCCTCTTTTGGCTGCTGTAAACGCTTCAAGACGTCTCTTATTTTCATCTTTGCCAAAAGTTAGTGATTGCTCTAATCGTCTTAATTCATCAAGAGTAAGTTCTAAATCAGAGACATTGATACCACCACGTGATTGAATATTTCTTAAATAATAATTTCGCGACAGTCTTTCTACATCTTGCTCTCTTTGAAGTCTTGCTGCTACTTCTTGCTCTGCTCTTTGCTTTGCTGCTGCTTCTTGCTCTGCTCTTTGCTTTTCTGCTTCTTCTTGCTCTCTTTGAAGTCTTACCGCTTCTGCTCTAAATCCTTTTACAGAACTAAACGCAGATGCCCCGTAATAAAAGCCCGATCCCAACACATACACTCCCATGGCTGCTTTCCACGCTGCATATCCTGCAGCAACACCAGCACTGAGCGGATCTCTGGTTGGTTGACGTTGCAAGCTCATTTTTGCTTGCTCGTAATGATCTTTCCAGGCTTCTTTAGTTAATAATGCATTGCCCACTTCGCGCAATTTATCTACCACTGTTCGTGTATCAACACCGCGAGTTTCGGTTCCGCGATATGCATTTGCACCAACCTGCGCAGCTTGAATAGCCATAAAAATAAGAACATGCGACAGTGCATGCTTGCCGACAGTTTTTTTATCTACACCGCTAAAAATAGCCGCAACTTCTGCCCGAGATAAGCCTGCAATCGGCGCTTGCGCCAATACCAAACTTGCAACCACTGCAAGTAAAAATTTATTTTTTATATTCATTTTTTATCCTTAATTATTTTTTAAAAGATCTTTTTAACTGTATCTCAAAAAAAATACTCGCTCTCAAAAAACGCAAAAAAGAGATTTTTATGCCGTTTTTGCAAAAAATAGAACCAGTGTCATTTCAGACTGAAACCGGCGACCCTAAATCCTCAACAGGTTGGGCCTTGATTCCCAAGTAATACTCAACAACCCCGAGCAAACAATGACCACTTTTGCTTCCTCGTTTGAGTTCAGAAACCATTCGGGCAAGAACAACCACACCAAACCTGTGCGCGGCAACAAATGAATTTATCGCATACCACGAATAACGATGTCCTACTTTTTCATACAAATATGCACACAAAACAGCCAAGCTTCGGTTGTATCCATGAATACAATGAAACAAAACAGCCTGGTTTTGTTTCAACGCCTGATCCACAAGATCAAAAATATATTTTTTATGCGGAACAAATTGGTCCTGAAAGGTATTAAAAAGAACCATCTTCCCCTCTGCAAGTGGCAAGTAAATCATCCGTGTCTTACCAACAAGCACTTCACGCAATTGCCCAATCACAGAAACCTCACCTGGCACAAAACCAAATGTTTTTTTTAGTTCCAAGCAGCCAAAAAGCTTTTCTAGCAAATCATTTTTGACATCAACATCTAACGATAAATCTGTAAGTTTTTTTTCTATCTCCGCCATTTCCTGATCAAGATTTCCAACAAACAAGATAAGCCCAGGTCTTTCTGGCAATCCACACAAGTCATCTTTTCCCCTTGCAAGATTGCAACTTACCCGATCGTTTCCCAAAAAAAGCTTTCCACAAACATGATGCAAGTGGTCCTTGGTACACACATCAGAAACATACCATGGAATTTGATCATATTTTTTTAATTCAATTGACGCTTTAAGCTGATCGTTTGAAAAATCTACAAAATCTTTTGCGACAAACCGTGCTAAATCTGCAGATAATAACTCCTTGAAAGAATCTTTTTGTGCAGATACACACTCACTCTTTGCAATAAAAGAATTACACTCTCCCTGTGAGCATACAAGCAGCTCTAATGCGCACAACAGCACCGTCAGAAAAAAAAGTTTTTTTCTCAACTCTCACCTTTTGATTCGCAAAACAAACCTAAGAACATCCAACCACAAATCCTAAGCAAAATAAAACGCCCCAGAAAAATCCTGGGGCGCTTTACACCGTATAATTTAATTAAAAATTAAAAACGTTTTTGAGCTGGACGCTTACGCAAACGAACAGATTTTGGTGTTACCTCAATCAATTCATCATCCGCGATCCAGTCAAATGATTCTTCAAGCGTCATCACTTTTGGCGGTTGAAGCTTAACAGCTTCATCTGTTCCAGAGGCACGAACGTTGGTAAGTTTCTTTTCTTTAACTGGATTTACTTCAAGATCGTTGTCTCTGTTGTGCTCACCGATAATCATACTGTCGTAGACATCTGTTCCAGGTCCCACAAACAAAATTCCGCGAGCTTGCAACGTATCCAACGCATATGAGGTAACAGAACCGCCAGCCATAGAAATAAGTGATCCACGAAGTCTGCGTGGAACATCTCCCACGCATGGTTCATAACCAACAAAACGGCTGTTGAGTGTTCCCATACCGCGAGTATCTGTCAAAAACTGTGATCTAAAGCCAATAAGACCTCGTGACGGGATGGTAAACTCAAGACGTAATCTGCTATCACCAAGTGGTGTCATGTTGGTCATAATCGCACGACGACGACCAAGTTTTTCGATCACCACACCTTGATGCTCTTCTGGAATATCGATCATAAGCAATTCAAACGGCTCACACTTAGTTCCATTGATATCCTTGTAGATAACTTCTGGTGCAGAAAGTTGTAATTCAAAACCTTCTCTACGCATTGTTTCTACTAAGATACCCAAGTGCAATTGTCCACGACCCGAAACTTTAAACGTTTCTGGCGAATCGGTATCTTGCACACGAAGTGCCACATTGGTTTTAAGTTCTTTGTAGAGCCTGTCGCGAATTTGACGCGATGTAAGAAGATTTCCTTCACGACCAGCAAATGGAGAAGTATTAACCCCAAGATACATCGAGAGGGTTGGCTCATCGATCGAAACATATGACAACGGATCTGGCTTGCCAACTTCGCACACGGTTGTTCCGATGCTAATTTCTTGCTCAAAACCCGCTACCGCGATGATATCACCAAATTCTGCAGATTCTGATTCTTTTCGCTCAAGACCTTCGATTTGAAAGACTTTTGTTACTTTGGTTGGTTGGCTTACACGATCGGCAGTGCAGCAAATAACTTGCTGGTTAACGTTAATTTTTCCGCTCACTACTCGACCAATTGCAATACGACCAAGGTATTCTGAATAGTCCAAGCTGGTGATCAAGAATTGCAAGTTTTCTTTGGTTGCTTCTGGTGCTGGAATATATTTTTCAATCGCTTCAAAAAGCGGCTTCATTGTTCCAGATCGCTCTTCCGGATTTGTTGTTGCAAACCCAAAACGAGACGAACCATACAGCACAGGGAAATCTAATTGATGATCTTTAACTGCAACTTCCATGAACAGATCTTGAATCAAGCCTTCTGTGCGCTCGATGTCTGCATCTTTACGGTCAATTTTGTTAATGAAAACAATTGGCTTTAAATCAAGCTCAAGAGCTTTTTGCAAAACAAATCGCGAACCAGGAAGCGGTCCTTCTGCAGCGTCAACGAGCAACAATACGCCCTCAACCATCTGCAAGGTTCGCTCAACTTCACCACCAAAGTCCATGTGACCAGGAGTATCAACGATATTAATTTTTAAATGAGGCAATCGAATAGAAGTATTTTTTGCAAGAATGGTAATCCCACGTTCTTTTTCAAGATCGCCCGAATCCATCACGCGATCAGCAAGCGCTTCGTCGTGCTTTAACGCAACCGCACCCGCTTGCTTAAGCATTTCGTCAACCAGGGTAGTTTTACCATGGTCAACGTGTGCGATAATCGCAATATTGCGAACATTTGACCTTTTAAAAGCCATTTTAATTCCTTATATTTTTTGCGGATCAAATCAATGAGTCCACATAATAAAAATGCAGCAACCATTAAAAGTCGCTGCATTTTTGATAAACTAATCTGCTTGAATTAAGCAATATGGCAACAACGCCATTGAGCGAGCAAGCTTAATGTGCTTTGCAACGCATCTTTGGTAGTATGCTGAATTGCCAGAAACTCTTGAAGGCAAAATTTTGCCTCGTTGAGTAAGAAAATGCTTAAGAAAATCGACGTTTTTGTAGTCGATTTGTGCTGCCAAATCAGGATTTGCAGTAAATCTGCACTGTCTTGCTTGTCCAAATGTACGTTTTTTTACAACACGTTTTTTCAAAAGACGTGAACTAACTTTAAGTTTTGCTTGAGCCATGTCCTACTTCCTTATCCTGCAATTTCATCGGTAACAGCTTCCATGACATCTTCTGACGAATGGTCATGAGAGAAACGCTTGCCTGGCGCACCAGACGAGTTGAATGGTCGACCAGGTCTATCGCCACGGCCACGGCCACCCTTAACAAAAGAACCAGCTTCTGCCATCGCTTTGCTTGAATCATAGGCTTCTGGACGAAGATAGACAGTTGGCGCATCGTCTTCAAGACGAACGTTTACGTGTCTCATCATGAACTCACCAGTTTTGATTCTAAAGAACATGTACAAGTCTTTTAAGAATTTATCAACAGTGCTTACAGGAAGTTGGTAACGAACCAAAATATATAAGCCATAGCTTTCTTTTTCTACAGGATACGCAAGTTTGAACTTACCCCATTGGTCAAAAGAACCAAACACACCACCATGTTGCGCAACAAGCGCGGTAATCGACTTTTCAAGAAAAGCACGATCTTCCGCTGTCGATTCGCTGCGCACGAGCATCAAA
>VHBT01000012.1 GCA_016871815.1 Candidatus Dependentiae bacterium | reverse complement strand
CGAGATAGGGCTAGTTTTCGAAATATGGGGTTTGGAGCAGCGTTTTCAAATGTATCTCCAGTTCCTGTTGACTGGAATCCGGCTATTAATCTTGGAGTAGATTCACTAGATTTTGGTTCTGGAGTTTGCACTTGTCCGCGTTTTAAAAAACCCTTAACTGTTGTTGCTGCTCGTTCCATAAAATTTGCTTTTTTCGTTTCACCGGATGTTGGCTCATCTGCGGGGGTTCCCGTGCCAGATGCGGCTGCCCCAGATTTTGAAGCTTGCTCTGCTCCGCGTTTTAATTTCTCAGCAACTTTATTTACTGCTCGTTTCAAAAAGCTTGTTTTTTGCGGTTTATCCGCTTCTTCTGACTTTGTGGGGGTTTCAGTGCCAGATGAGGCTGCGCCATTAGTGGGTTTTTCCCGCTTAAATCTTTTACGAAGAGCCGCTTTAAGGCGAGCGAAGCGGCCTTCTGTCCCTGAATCATCTTCAGCAGAACTGGTATCATCTGCTTCTTCTTTTTTATTGCCATCTTTTTTCTTGAAGGGGTTTAGTCGAGCAAGTCGTCCGCCAATTTTGGAGAGTCGGCCGCGCCATTTGCCGGTTTTTTGACCATCTTCTTTGGCGGCAGCTTCAACAAGTTTGAGTGCTTCTGCGCGCTTTTTTTTGAGTGCTTTTGCTTTAGTGTCATACTCAGATTGAGCGGCTTTGAGTTCCTCAAGGTTTTCTGGAGAGCCTTCTGCTGTGTGAAGTCTTTTTGCGGTTTCAAGTCGTTGGTTAGCTTTATCTAACTCCTCTCGAGGAGCTTTGTCTGAGTTCATAACATCAGAAAGCTTTTCTTGCTGGCGCTCTAAAGCCTCGCGTTTTCTAGCTATCGGAGCAGAAACTTTTATAAATTTGTCATTAGCGGCATTTCTTTTTTTGGTAGCATCGCTTTGTTTCTTTGAGAGCTCGTCTTCTTTTTTTTTAGCTTGTTTTACTTGCTCGTCTAAGTTTTTTTTATTGGTTGCCTTACGTTCGAATTCTGCTATTAAGCGCTTTCTTTCTTCTTCAGCAGACGCTCCGTTGATTTTTTTACGAAGTTCTCCAAGTTCTGCTTGAGCTTTTAAAAGCGCTTCTTTTTTTACTCTAAAATTTTCGCCAGCGGCTGTTTTTTCATTTCTTATTGCGCCAAGCTCGTCATTTGCTTTGTCTAGAGCTGCCTGCGCTTTCTTTACTGCAGAAGTATCAAGTGCTGCTAATTTTCTTTTTATTTCGGCTTCTTTTTCTTCAAGCGGGGTTGTTGGAATTTTTACGGTTGGTTTTGGTGGTGTCCCTGTTCCTGAAGCTGCTTCACCTTCGGCTGCTTCTCCTTCGGCAGGTGCCGCGCTTGTCTCTGCGCCTGCTGCCGCGGGAAGAACTGGTTTTGGTGCTGGAGCAGTTGTAGGTGTAGCATCACCAATTACTGTTTTTGAGACGCCAAAAACCCCTCTGGCTGGGCGCTCACTGGCTGATTCTGGAGCAGCAGATGTGGCGCTGCCAGAGGCTGTTTCGATTTTACGTAAGGGGTTTTGCACTACAACGCGACTTGGTGCTCCTGGTTCTGCAGGAGCACCAGGAGAAGGCGCCGTCACTGGCGCCACAACTGGTTTTACTTTTGGAGTAGTTGCTGGTCTTGTAGCACTGTCAGGGCTTGGAGTATCGGGTGTTTCTGGTGCTTCTGGAGTCGCAGGGCTCTTTGGTTTTGCGGTTGCTTTAGAAGAATCTTTATCAGATTCGCCTTCGGCCGCTTCAGGTGATGCATCTGTTGGGGGTTTTGATTTTCTTTCGGTGGCCGAATCGGCGTCGAGATCTTCAACTTCATCCTCGTCATCGGCTTCAGCTAATCGTTTGGCCTCTTTTTTTCTGTCAGATCTTTTTTTTGCCATGCCCCCAGCTGCCAGTCCACCAGCGGCAATAAGGCCTCCACCGAGTCCGGCTATCATTCCAATTTGAGAGTCAGAGAGCGGAGCTTCGCTTCCTGCTGTTTCTACGGGTGTTGCTTCTGTCGTGAAGTACGATTCTGCGTCAGGGATAGGCAGACCTGTTTTTGGGTCAATAGCGGGGGTTTTTCCAGCTATCGATTCGGCAGATTGGATTGGAGAGGTGAGGAGTAAAAGGCATGCAGTAGAAAGAAGAGTTTTTTTAATCATTGATCCACCATTTTTTAGTTTTTAATACTTAACGTCGGAAAGAATTTCTAATTCGTTGCCATCGCGCTTGAGGGGCTGTTCGACTGAGGGTAGAGCTTGCCCTGCGCATAAGGAATGGTGATGTGTGCCTTTCGTCAACAAGTGGTCTGCGTGCACCAAAAAAATCATCATCGTAGTCTTCTGCCTGTTGGAATTGTCGCCGTTGAGCTTTTTCGAATTTTTTTGCTTTTTTTGCTAATTTTCTTTTTGTTTTAAGGTGACTCGAGATTGCGCTTCCGGTTGCTGCACCTGCTATGATGCCACCAAGACCTGCGGCTCCTGCGATAAGACCTGTTTCTTGGTTTGAGTATCCATCTTCGGGTGTAGGAATGAGGATTGTGGTAGGTTCAAGAGGGGTTGCTGGAGCTGGCGTTGGAGCAGTAGCGGTAGAGGGAGCTGGTGTTGCAGCTGATTGAGTTGGTGCTGGAGAATCTTTAGAAACTTCTGGACTTAGAGTTGACATGCTGCTGCAAAGTCCAGCAAAAATAATTATTTTTTTTAATACAAGGTGGTTCATTTTTCAGCCTTTATGAGCGATTAAATTTGTTAGATAAAAAAAGGTTAGGCCATTTGCTTATACAAGTTCAACATTCAATTGATTGAGTGCAATTCGAAATGCGCGTTCTTCTTCTTCTGCTATTTCTGCGTAATGAGCGCGTTCAAGCGCGTTATCAACATTTTCGTCAGTAATTGTGTATTTTAATAAGCTTGCTAAAAAGATAAAAACTAAAATGCGCCACAGAATCATACAAAAACAAATTTTAAAGTTTTTTTTAGTTGGGCAAGTATTTCCAAAAAAGAATCAAAGAGGCAATCTTTTTTAAAAATAAGGGCATTAATACATATCTTCTTCTAATATTCTTTGCTTTACCGATGATGATCTGCCAGCAAGAGAGTGTTTGATTTTGTTTGCGCGAGTGTGTCGATAAAATTCTTTACGTTCTCTTTTTTCTTGCGCTCGAGCTCGCATTAATTCTCGGCGTTCACGGTCGACTCGAGTGGCACTTCTCTTTTTTTCGAGTAAAAGCTCTGCTCGTTCCCGTGCGGCTTGACCTTGTTGGCTTATGGCATCACGTAACTGATTGTTAAAATCTGCAGTTGTGTTATTTGCTTGCGATGTCGAGCTTCCAAGGGCTGCAACTGCTCCACCCATAACGCCACTACCCATTCGAGGGCCTGTTCCGCTATCAGTTTTTTTTATTGTTGGTCCAGGGGTCTCTGCAGGTTTTGCACTTTCTGTTTGCAGCGTTAAACGAGCTTTTTTGAGCTCTACAAAATCAGCAGCTGAAAGGGTTTTGGGGGGTGTTAGGTTCCACCACATAACATTTGGATCGGTTGCAGCTCCGCCTGCGTTTGCTCCTTCAACTTGTTTGAATTCGACTACTTTTCCTGGCTCATAGATTTTTTTTTCTTCAACCGCTTTTCCTGGGGCCACAAAAATTCCTTGGGGGGTTGCAGTAAATTGAGGTGTTGGGACTTTTGAATTGAGTGTTGATACTAAAAAAAAGAGCGTAAACAATGTTCTCATGGTTAACGCCTTACAGCTTGCAGGGAGCGACTTCTTTGTGGATAGTGTCCACGAGGTGGGAATTGTTGAGGTGGTCTGCGGCGAAGGGGAGCCGGTGTTCTTCTGAATGATTGTGCAGAATTGACGTGTGGAAGAGGGTGAGTGCTGGATGAAGATGATGAAAAAAATGATGAATTTTTATCTGGTGGCAGGAGTGCTATTTTTCGCCGAAGTTCTGCGATTTTATTCATTTTATCGTCAATCCCGCCGAAAGAATCAATACCGCGACTTCTTTTTTGGCTTTCCAAGAGAGAAAGTTTTGATTTTTCAAGTGCTAGTTGGTATTCAAGTTTTCGGCGCTCTGACCATCTAAGCATTCGAAGTTTGCTTGCACGTTTTATTTGAGGTTTTTCCACGCCATTTTTGTCGGTATCAAAAAAAATTTCACCAAAGTCTACGTCTTCTTCGCGAAGGCTTATTTTGGATTCTCCGGAGAATGGAAATTCGTTATTGGCCGAGTTCATTCTTCCCTCGGCATACATTTCATTTTCTCGAGCTAATTGTTGGCGTCGTCTTCGATTGAAATATGCGCTGCCTCCAGCCCCTCCAAGTCCGAGCGCTGCGGCGCCACCAATAGTTGTTCCAGAGATTGCGCTTGCATCCATCGCGTCAGAAGAAGATCCCGGAGAATAGCCAGCTGGAGCTGAAGGTGCAGCTGGTAACGATGGGGCATACGCAGGGGAGGAATATGTTGGAGATGTGGGAAATGGAGAGATTGGCGGTTGTCCAGATGGCATCATTGATGGATCGAGTGGATACGCCATGCCCGTGAATGGGTCGAGTGGGTAGGAGGATGTTGAGCCGACTGGTGTAATTGCAGGAGAAAGCGATCCAAAATCTTGGTCGATTCCGACGGCGGGCATCATGGCGCCCCCAGCAGCCGATGTTGCAATTGAACTGTACAGGTCTGCTTCTGCGGCAGACATCATAGGAATGTCTCCAGGTGCAAGTTCTACGTATGGTTGTTGGGACATTGTGCTTTGGTCGAGTCCAAATTCATCGATCATTCCCGAGGAGGTTGGAGTTCCCATGCCGGTTGCAGACGAAACCGCTCCAGCAGGTCCGCCCGTTAAAAATCCTGATGCGATACTGCTAGCTCGGCTCACATTAACGCAATTAATCTGAACGGGGTTCAAAAAAAGAGCGGTGATGATAAAAAAATAACGGCGAAAAAAAAGTTTTTTGATCATACACAATCGCACGCAACATGGTTGTACGGAATGAATTTATCTTATAAAGCGTACGATTTATTGAGCAAGAAAATAGAGGTTTGGTCTCTTTTTGACTTGCTCTAAAAAATGATTACCAAGCTTGAGCTGTCTTAAAAGAAGCTTGCGAGTCTTTTGATGACCTGCCCTTGTAGAGTTGAGTTGTGTAATAGGTGGTTCCTGAATCACTTTCATCGTCTAGTGAGCCGCTTGCAGCAGCTTCTTCGTGTTCCATAAAAGCATCAAGCGAGTCGATACTTGAGCTAGAGGCAGAGTGAATACTGCGACGTCTTTGGGCATGCATAAAGCGAATCAAGAGAGATTCAAAGCTTTCTGCTTGGCCATATCTTTTAATAAACATTTTTGTTTCGGGCGCTGCGTTAAAGCTTGTATGTAATTTTGCGCATACGGCAGCGCAGACAAGGCTTTTAACGTTTGTAGAAAGAAGATCAAGATCGATAGAAATTTCTGCAACAGCCCCAAGAACGTTTGTTTCTTGTTCGCTTCCCACAAGGTAGAGTGTTTCTGCAAGCCCTGGTATTTCAGCAAATGCATAATGTGCGGCGATGCAGAGTTGGTTATTTGGAGTTATTGGGCGTTTTGTAACCGCATCGATATCTTGGACGCCATTTTTATACAAATATGCAGCGCGTTTTTCTTGAGCGAGCTTGAGTAATCTGGTTTTTGTGTCTGCTAGTTCTGGTGAAACGGCTTTTCTGCTTGGGGTTAAAAATCTTTTTTTAATTCCATTCATGAGTTCTGCGATATTTTGCACAACATACGCTCCGTATTTTTCCTTGAATGACATTTTTTTAGAAAAAGCAGTTGAATCTTTTGCAACTCTGAAGGTAGTGAGTTGGCGAAAAACGGTTGAAACAGCAAGGAGTATTGCATCGTCATGACCGCCAAGGCCCTGAAGTTTTTCAATTTCTTGGTCAATTCTTCCAAGTGATGAGATCAAAACGACTGGTTTTGATTCTGGAGAGTAGCAAGCAAAAGAAGAAAGAGCCGCTCCGAGGTTTTTGTAGCCGGGGATTTGTCGCAAAAGATTGCCCGCTTTTGCGGTGATTTGTTGTTGGGTTGTTTGTGGTGCAGGTAATGCCGCAGCTGCGAGCAAACCTGCGAATAAAAGAATATTTTTTTTCATGGTTTTGTATGATTTTATACGATCAGAATCAAGCCATCGATTTGGGGTGGGTATGTGTGGCGCGTGGTTCTGAAAAACAATTATTATTCTTTTAATGATAGCCCGGAAAATGGAGCGGCCCTTTTTTAAGTTGCAGGCAGGGCAAATATCCTGTTTTTTAAAAAAAATAAAGGCCGCAATTGTTTCTTGGTGAAAAGTTTTTACCGTGTCGTGTTGTGCGTAGCGGTGATTTTACCGTCAAGCATGAGGTCTTCTATTTTTGGGGTTATTTTATCTAGATGTGACCAGAAAGGGCTGAATTTATAAGCTTTTTCCTGTGCGGCGATGAGAGAGTTGAATTGCAGATGTTCATCTTGCTGGCTATTGATTGAGGTTGCTTTGAGTAATTCTTTGGCGAGTTTTATTTTTGATTTATCGTGTTGCTGGGTATACAAAAAGGCAAGAACTCCAGAGATTAAGCTGTTTTTTGGTGCGATCGCATGAGCTTTTGTTATTTCTCCGAGCGCTTTGTTAACATTCCCTTGTTTCCACTGGAGGTACCCAAGGTTATAAAAGGCTTTAATTCCCAGGTTGGCATCGTTTTTTGCAAGTGTTTTCATGAAACGGCGATATGACGTATCGGCGGCGGTGAAGTTGCCCACAAGTGTGTACAGATCGCCTAAAAAGGAATGAACTTCTTTTTGCACAAGTTTGTGATTTTTGAGCGGCTCTAAAAGGGTGATACTTTCTTTTACCGAAAGAAGTTGGGCTGAGGTAAGCATGCCAAGAATCGAAAAGACTTTTGTGTTGTGGTCAGCTAAAATCCACTCGCGCAGATGATGCATAGCTTCTTTTTTGCGGTCTGATGAGAGGAAGATTTCAAGCTTGAGCAGGCGAGCGCGAGAAAATTCGGGATCGAGCTTGATTGCATCATTGATATGAGAGATCGCGCGTTCATTTTCTTTGAGTTTCCAGCTAATGAGGGCAAGATCGAACAAGTGGTTGGGTGTTTTTTCGTTAACTTTGGCAAGAGTTACATAGGCGTCTTTGAATTTGCCTAATTCGAACTGGAGAGAAACCAGTTTTTTTGAAAAAGCTGGATTGTGATCGATTTCTATGATTTTTTTGAGCACTTCGACAAGTTCTGGTTTTTTATCTTGCTGCTCAAGAACGAGGGCTTTGAGTTTAAGTGCCCGTTCTTGGTGTGGGTTGAGTTCAAGTCCTTTGTTGAGTTCTTCAAGAGCCACATCCAGATTGGGGTGTGATGACCCAAGGTGAATGGTTGCCTTGAGGATATAAAATGGCGCGTGTTTTGTTCGGGTTGGATTGCTTTCTAGAAAGCGGTCAATTTCTTGTAACGCAAGTGTTGGTTTGTGCGTTTGTACGTAGAAAATTGCTTGGGCATAGGTTGTTTGCTCGTGAGCCCAAGATTTTTTTGCGGTACGTTGTGCTTCGTGAAACATGGCTTCGGCAAGATCGTTTTTTTGCTGTGCACACAGGGCTCGTGCTGCCGTGAAGTTTACACTCCAGTCATCGTTGCCATATAATTTTCGGTAGTTATTTGCAGCGATTTCAGCCTCTTTGAATTGTTCTGTTGAAAACAAAAAACTCACAAGCGCAGGGCTGCTAAATGATGGGTTGTGGGCATGAATTTTTTTGAGCAACTTTGAGCATTTTGCGGTTTTTGAGTGAGCCGCAGAAAGATTAAAAAGCATGATGTGATAAAATTGTTTTGCGTCTGGGTCTGCTACGCTGTGAGTAAGTATCGCGGAGCGTTCTTGGCCAACGGTTCGTTCTTGGGGGTTAGGTTTTGTGAAACACGTTTTCGTGCACAGGGCAAGTGCAATCAAAAGGGCATACATCATACGATTCGTTCCTTTGCTCGTGGATTGTATTTCTTGTTATCGTTCGACGTTTACATTGTTGATAAAATTCGGCCATGCAAGATGCTAAAGGTTCATTTTTTATAACATCAAGAGCGGTACGTTCTTGGGTATTGAGAGCCGTCGTCGATTGAATAGAAAAGAGTGTATGCTGGATGAACAAATCTTTTAAAGATTCTTGGGAGATAGGTTTTTTTTGTGCTTTGCAGCCGATGACAATTATTTTTAAAATTTTTTTTTCGCCGCACAGTTGATTAATTTTTTCTAGAAAATCATCGATCGAAAATCTGAACTCTTGGGCCCATGCAGGATGCAGAGCTTCGACAAAGAGTGTTTCGTTTTCTATTTTTTTAACATAAATCTTTTCTGCAAAGCGCCCGCAAATTGTTTCCCAGCGATTGAGAATCTTGAGTTTCCAGTGTTCTTGGCGAGGAATAATTTGTGAAAGAAGCTTAAGCCCCTTGAGTGCGGTGTCGGTTTTTGACATAACAGGTGGTTTGTGCGAGAAAGGTATTGTTGGTAATATAGCATGTCTATCAAACAAGCAAAGAAAGGAAATGTTGTGAGTGACAAAAAAATAAATGCTGCAGTTGTTACGCGGGTACGGGGTACGGAAGATATTCTTGATATGGCCTCAATTAACTTGATTTGCACGTTTATTTCGCGTCATTTAGCAACCCATGGTTTTGCGGAAATAAGAACTCCTGTCTTAGAAAAAACAGAACTTTTTGTGCGTGCGGTAGGTGCCGACACAGATGTTGTTTCTAAAGAAATGTACACTTTTGAAAAAGGGAGCGAAGGAAGCGTTTGCTTGCGGCCTGAACTTACAGCGCCGATTGTGCGTGCTTTTTATGAACATGACGTTTCGCTTTCTCCGTGGAAGGTGTTTCAATTTGGACCTGCGTTTCGCTATGAACGGCCGCAAAAGGGACGATTGCGGCAGTTTTTCACCTACAGCATAGAAGTTATTAATGCGCTCTCGGTGAAAAATGACGTTTCTACGATTGTGATGTTCGATCGGTTGTTTAAAAAATTAGGAATTTGCGACTTTGTTTTGCAACTTAATTTTTTGGGAGTCGTTGAAGATCGCATGCATCATAAAGAAGCGTTGAGAGCCTTTCTGGTACAAAATGATGCAGAATTATGTGAAACATGCAGAGAGCGGCGAGAAAAAAATGTTTTACGTGTTTTTGATTGCAAGAACGAACAGTGTCAGCGGTTGTACACAAAAGCTCCTCAACTCGAACACTATTTGTCTGAAAAATCACGACAAGAATGGCTTTCCATTCAATCAGATTTACAGCTTCTCTCGGTAAACTTTATTTTAAATCCGTTACTTGTGCGAGGCTTAGATTATTACAACGGCGTTGTGTTTGAGTTTACTTCAGACGCGCTGGGATCTCAAAGCACCTTCTGTGGTGGCGGGCGCTATGATTTATCATCAACATTTGGCAAAAAAGATTTGCTGCCTTCGATTGGCGCGGGAATTGGACTTGAGCGTATTTTTATGATCATGCAAGCACAGCAAAATGATTTGCTTTCTTCGTTAAAAAAAGAATTGAGCGTGGTTATTGTTCCGATGGATGTTGCGCAAGAAGGATTGGCGTTGCAGATTGTTGAAAATCTTACAGCGCAAGACATTTGTGCGCAGGTGATTTTTGATGGTGCGGGCATTAAGCAGAAGATGAAAAGAGCCGACAAAATTGGAGCTGATTTTGTTGTCATTATTGGTGAGCGCGAACTGTTGTCGGGCATTGTTTCTGTAAAAAATATGAAGAGCGGTGAATCGACAGAGGTTGCGATTGCACAACTTGCAACACATGTTCGTCATCGCCAGTTGTAAAAACAAGTCTTAAATTCGCATCATTGTCTCAATTGTTTACAAATAGCATTGCTTGGTGACACTTTTAATTAATCAGAAACTAATTTTTTTCTGGTGATAGTGTATGGTTTCTTTTCGATATGAAATAGCAGCGCTGTTTTTTGTTTTCAGTTTTTCCGTTCCGATTGATGCGGGAAAATGGGGGTGCTGTTCATCTTCTGCTGTTGATGTGATCGTTCCAGGTCAGCGTCCAGTGCCCGCTCCAAAGGAGCCTGTTCATGCTTCTGCAGCAGAGGAAGATCCTGTTGAAAAAATGTTAAGAGAAAATGGTTGTCTGGTAGGTCCGTCTGCGCGAACATCACAAACAGCTCAGGCCGTTGGATCTCATTTTTCTGGTGATGGAACGTCTGATGATGCGTCAACTTCAGGGGTAGGTGATTCTGATGTAGAAGATGATGATGAATCATTGGAAAGAGATGGATTGACCGCTGTTGCATTTTTGCCATCTGCGCCACGGGAAAGTCGGCCTCTTGCTCGGACAAGAAAAATTCATGTTCGTCGATTATCTCCCAGAGAGGCTGTTCATGCCGTAGGCGATATGGCTGAATTGGAAGAAGTTGTTGATGGGGTGGTTCCATCGTTACTGCAAAAGTCTTTATCAAAGTCAGAGTTTTTTAAAAAGTGGATGACCTTGCGAGAGCGTGTACATGAATTTAAAGATAAGCGCATGAATTTTCGGCAGGTGTATACCCTTGGAAAAACCACCTGTCTTTTTGATCCAGGTATTCTTTTGGAGCAATATCAATATATTGAGCAGTCTTTTTATACTTGTTTGACTTTAGCACAAGAGCTTTTGATGGGAAGTTTAAAAAAATCTCCCTGCGGATTTGACCGTGAGCACTTAGAGCCGGAATCGAAACATGGGATCATATATCTTGGTGGGATGATTTGTCAAAACCCCTATGGAGCAGATCGATCACCTTGTGGTTTTGTAACGAATTATGAAACCTTTAGGCCTGTGTGCAAGCAATGCAGAATTGATTATCGCGATGTTTGTTTTATGGATCTAGAAAATACACAAAAACTTCTTTTGTTGAAGCGTCTTATTTCTACACTTGAGAGCCAGCTTGATGCTGCGCGAGCATGCTTTCCAGATTGAACGAGATTTTTTGAATTTTATATTTTTTTGTGTACATTTTTTCTGGTTTGTTTACTGCCTGAAACTTTTTGTGCCATTCTGGAAGAAAAGATGGTTGAGTCTTTCTTCTGGGGTAAAAAGTGAAAAGATCTTTAATTCTAAGCTTTTTGGCTGTTTTTGCAGTAGTGTCTCCCGTTCAGGTAGAAACAAAGCGTGGCGGTTTTCGTACGGCTGAGTTTGCTCAAAAATCTTCTTTAGGCGCTAAAGAACGACAAGCTCGAGAAAGAGTTCGCGGCAAGATATTGAAAGCTCTTTCTGCAGAAAAATTTGGTTTTTTAAAAAGTGAGCAAGATCAAGGACTTCCGGCAGATCAGAGCGCTTTAAAATATTTGAAAAATGATAGGCATCAGCAGGTGAAAAAAATGCGAAGAGCCCCAAGGTATCAGCTGAAAAAAGCTCGGATCGCGTTGAGTAAAAAACGATCTTAATTTGAATAAAAAATGTGTGTTTGTTCAATGTTCAAAAGGAGAAAAAATGAACATTAATGTAAAAAAAATCTTTTTAATGCTGGCTGTTCTTGGTTTTGCGGGACAATCATTTGCGCCATCTAGTCGAACGAAAGTTAGACGGCAAGGTTCGAGCCGAAAACTTGCAGCCCCAGCAGCTCCAGTAGTTCCAGTAAAGAAAGAAGAGTCGGCTTCACTTTGGAGATCGGGGATAAAGAAGGACCCAAGAAGAACTGATTTTGGTGCTCCTATTCAGCTTAGAAGATAAAAATCTTTTTAAAAAATTTTTGGGATCCGAATAAAGTAGGAAAATGAAAATGAAAAAATTATTGTTAACCTTTGTTTTTTTGGCAGGTGCACTTGGTGCGTGGCCATGGACAAAAAGAGTTGCTCCTGCGCCAGAATCGCCTATTTCAGTTGATTCTATAGAGTTTGCACCTATTCAGCACAAAAGTCTTTCTCGAGTAAAAGAAGATTCCCGAGTAAAAGAAGATTCCGTTGTTTCGCGGGATTCGTATGGACCGAGAAGACCATCTGTTTCTAGAGGTAGAAGTAAGCTCTCGCGAGAGTCTGCGTATCATGTAAGTCCCGTTGATCAACTTAAAGCCGAAGAGCGATCAGGCCTTTCTGATAGCCTTTTTGCAGCAAAAACTCCAGGAAAAGGACGAGGCAGAAGTGGTTTGCGTGTACAAGTTCAGCCGAGAGAAAGTTCTCCTCGAATTAAATCTCCGCGTTCTCCGCGTGCGCAGTAAATAGTTCTAATTACAAAGAAAGAGTGTGTATGAATAAAAAATTAATGATCATTGCGGTTTTTGCTCTTGCTGGTTCTGTGAGTGCATGGCCAGGATGGATGTGCAGTTCCAAAAAAAGTGTTGATGCAGTAAAACCTCACGCGCGTCTACAGCGTCGTCCTAGCTCATCTGATGGGGGTGTAAGGGTTGAAACTGTTACTCGAAAAAATCCGTATCATGTTACAAGAGAAAAATTTGAAGAAGCTCCCAGTGAGTTGAGAGAATCAGCTCGAGAAGCACGTCGTGGCGGACGACAATTTGAGCGAGTTCATGGTCAAGCAAAAAAACAGCATAGTTCAGATTTTGCTCGCACTCATGGTGATATTCGGAGAGATGCTGGTCGAATTATGATGAGAACGCGTGGAGAAGCTAAAATGGCTTTTGATGGCGCGGCGGTTTTAGATGAGCGTGCAGACCAGGCTAGAGATTTAAGAAAAGAGGCGCGTAAAAGATTTAACCGTGAAGACAAAAGAATGCAGGCGTGGGCAGCGGGAGAAGATGAAAATCCGACAGCGTTATAACAATATTTGCTAGTTAGGAAAAAGGGGGCTTTTTAGCCCCCTTTTTTTTATATTAAAAAGCTTACGATGCAGGCATTTAAGATATTCACAAGCGTTCCCCCGAGCATGGCGCGTAGGCCGATTTGACTTAAGGTTGAACGTGTATTTGGTGCCATGGTGCTGATCGCTCCAATTTGCATGCCAATACTCGAAAAATTGGCAAATCCGCAGAGCAGATAAGTTAAAATAATTGTACTGTATGCAGATAAATCTAACGAAAGCATTTTTAAGTAGGCGACAAATTCATTGATGATCATTCGATTTCCGATGAGTGATGCTACAGTTGTTTGTTCTCCCGATTCGATTCCCAATAAATAGGTTATTGGTTTAAAAATTGTTCCCAAGATCCAATCAAATGTGAAGCCGTTTTTTCCTGTGATCGTAAATACAATTTGTTCGAGCAAGTCATTGCACAGACCTGACATGCCGATGAAAACAATCAACATCGCGATAATAATTCCAGAGATGGTAAATCCGGTAGTGGCTCCACTGGCAAGTGCATCGATAATATTGGTGTTGCCATCTTGTGTTGGTTTTACCGCGTGGCCAAGTGTTTCTGGTGTTTCGGTTTCGGGTTCTAAGATTTTTGCAATTACCAATGTTCCAGGAATTGACATGATGCTTGAAGTAAACAGGTGGAGCGCTGAAAGTCCGAGCGATGCAAGAGGAACAAGTAGTGTGATGCTGGTTGTTGCAAATCCGCTAATCATAACACTCATCAATTCTGAGCGTGTCATGCGGGGAAGATAATTTTTAACTAGGAGTGGTGATTCGATTTGTCCGAGCAGTGAATTAGCAACGGTGCACAGTCCCTCTGCGCCAGATACGCCAAAAATAGGAGCGGTAACATACGTTACAATGCGCACCAAAAAAGCGATAACGCCAAAATACGAAAGTACACTCATCAGTCCACCGATGAAGGTAAGTAATGTGGTGACTTTTATTGCAAAAATAAAGCCCCATCCAGCTTTTGATTGAGTATCAATCAAGGTGCTGAAAACCATTTTTCCACCTTCGTCTGCGTAGTTGCTGAGTGCGGAAAATAACTTTGCAATACTCAGGCCAAGTGCTTCGCCACCACTGGTTTTGAGCATCGCAAGTGCAATAAGAATTTGTGTAAGAAGTGTTATGCCAACAAATTGCCAACGAATAGCGCGCTTGTTTGACGACAATAAAAATGTTGCAAGAAGAACAAGTCCAACGCCAACAAGTTTAAGAAGAAAAGAGTTCATGTGGTACCTTACTTTTGATAATTATATATGGTTGTTTTATTTGAGGGTACCATCAAACTCTTTTTTTCCAAGTAAAAGATTGGGCTTTTTAATCGCAAACAGTTTGTCTTTTTTTGTTTTGTTTTAAATGAAACAGAATTAATGACACGCCTGCAGGTGTCATTCCCGGAATAAGGTCAAGATCTGCAAGTGTTTTTGGACGATGAAATTCAAGTTTTTTTGTGAGCTCAGTCGAAAGGCCTGGCAGTCCTTTGTAGGAAAAGTCTTCAGGAATAAGTATTCCTTTGTTTTTTAGAACTTTTTCTACTTCGCGTTCTTCTTTTTCGATGTATCCTGAATAACGAATTTCTGCATAAATTCTAATCAGAGCTCTTGAAGAAAGTGCTTTTGAATTAACATCAATTTCTGCAAGGCTTTTTTCAAGCGCGTTGCGAGCTTTTTGTTGTGCATCTTTGGTAAAATCGTATACATGAAAGAGATCAAACAAACCTTCAGGTTTTCGATCTTTAAATATCAGATCGACTGATTTTTTAATGACCTGTTCTTCTGCTAAAAAGCGTTGGTACAAGTCAGCATTTACCATGCCAAATTGATGCGCGTATGGCATGAGTCGTGCAAACACATTATCTTGTCGCAATATGAGTCTGCGTTCTGCGCGTGAGGTAAACATGCGGTAAGGTTCATCAACCCCCAGTGTGATCAGATCGTCGATCATGACGCCGATGTAACTTTCGGTTCTGCTTAAAATAAATGCTGGTTGATCGTGAGCTTTAAGGTGTGCGTTGATTCCCGCAACAAGCCCTTGGCCAGCAGCTTCTTCGTATCCGGTTGTACCGTTAATTTGTCCGGCAAAAAACAATCCATCAATAGCTTTTGTTTCAAGCGAATGTTTGAGGTTGCTTGGTTGCAAGAAATCATATTCGATAGCGTATCCAGGTTTACTGATGATTGCGTTTTCAAATCCCGGGATACTATTGATGTAGGCTTGTTGAACTTCAAGCGGCAGCGAAGTTGAAAGACCAGCTGGATAGATTTCTCCACAAAATTCGCTTTCGGGTTCAACAAATACGTGATGTTGTGTGCGCTCTTTGAATCTGCCGATTTTGTCTTCAATTGATGGGCAATATCGCGGACCAACTCCTTTGATGTTGCCAGAGTACATTGCAGATTTTGAAAGATTATCAAAAATAATTTGGCAGGTTTCGGCAGTTGTTGCTGTTTGGTAGCATGAAATTTTTTCTGTGACTGGAAAGTGATCGAATTCAAATAAATATTCTAAGGGTTCAGCTGTTTGAAGTTCGAATTTTGAATAATCAAGACTCTCTTTGAGCAAGCGTGGCGGGGTTCCCGTTTTGAGCCTTCCAAGCGGGGTATTTAATTGTGTCGCTAAGGACGATGAAAGTTCGATTGAAGAATCAGATCCGTATGGTCCACCGGCGTAATTTACCGTTCCAATATGAATTGTGCCATTCAGGAAGACCCCGGTTGTGATAACAACGGTTGGCGCATAAAAGGTTTCGCCATTTACGGTTGTAATTCCGCTTACGCTTTTTCGGTCAGCGTTGTTTTTTGTGAGCAAGGAGTGGGCTTTGCCTTGATGAATAGTTAAGTTTTTTGTACGTGACAACTCTTGTGTTGCTTGCTTTGAATACTCGTATTTATCGATTTGCAGTCGTAGGCCTTGCACGGCAGGGCCTTTACTTGTATTGAGCATTCTGGCTTGCAGGTAGGTTTTTGATGCTATTTTTGGCATTATTCCATCGAATGCGGCGATTTCATGAACAATATGTCCTTTCCCGATCCCCCCGATGGATGGGTTGCACGGCATGGTGGCGATTTTGGCGGTATCTAAGGTCAACAGAAGCGTTTTGGAGCCCATTTTGGCAGACGCATACGCGGCCTCGCAGCCAGCATGGCCAGCACCAATCACAATAACATCAAAATATGAATCCATACTACGCTGATCCCTTTTATTTACAAAAATACGTAAAAAGCCTGTAAACCCCCCGTTTATTTATTTTATTTTAAAAAAAGACTTTTGTCTTGAGTCCACCCTTGGCATTTAGTTAGGATCCCGGACATTGAAACCTGGCCACGTGTGAGAGGTGCTCTGCAGTGAAAGAAATCCCAAACAAGCTTTTTTCTTTTATAACAACGTTTTTAAAGCCTTATCGATGGCATTTTTTTGCATTAGTTTGTTTAACGCTTTTTGCGGGAGCGATTTCGTCTATCGAAACGATGTTGTTGCGATACATGCTTAATTGTGTTGCGGAGAGGATTTCAAAAAACTTTGCGGGAATTTTGCTCGTTGCAGGAATGTACGGAGTTTGGTGGCTTGTTGTTGGCTTGCAGTGGCGGTCGTATGAATATTTGTACATGAAGACATTTCCCAACCTAGAGTCAGACATTGTGCTCAACTTGTTCGATTACACTCAGCGCCATTCGCATAATTTTTTTCAAGAGCAGTTTGCGGGAGGGATTGCCAACCGTGTTATCGAAATGGGCGAAAATGTTTGTAAAATTTTGACTATGATTTTGGAACAATTCGGACGCAAATTTTTTACTATTCTTTTTGCGTTTATAACCTTGACGACAGTGCATCCGTATTTGGGGGCTATCTTTTTTTGTTGGATGTTTATTTTGTTGAGTTTGAACTTTGCAACAGCAGGCATTGTGGGAGAGCATTCCACAGAGTTTGCACGAAGCAAAACAAGAATTTTTAGTCAGGTTGTTGATAGCATTGCAAATATTTTGAATGTGAAGTTGTTTGCGCGCAATGAGTATGAAACCAATTACATTAAAATGGGCCTTGATGATATGGTCGAAAAAGATCACACATTTCACATGACTATGTTAAAGCTGCGACTTGCAGAAACAGCATTTTGTGTGACATACATTAGTTCAATTTTGGCCTGTACGTTGCGTTTGTACAATCAAAACTTGGTGAGTGTTGGTGACTTTGCGTTGGTGATTGGTCTTTCTATGACGGTTGTGGATTATGTTTGGGGTCTTACACAAGAACTTGGCGAATTTGAAAAAGCACTTGGTGCGAGCAGGACGGCATTAAGTGTTCTTTCTATCCCACATGACATGCAAGATCCTGCGGATTCAACGCCGTTAATTGTTACCAAGGGAACGATAGAATTTCGTGATGTAAACTTTACACACACAAAAAAAGGAATCTTGTTTGACCATCTTAATATTACTATTCCGGGTGGCCAAAAAGTTGGATTGGTTGGTTTTTCTGGCAGTGGAAAAACAACTTTTATTAATTTAATCATTCGATTGTATGACGTCATTAAGGGTGGGATTTTTATCGACAACCAAGATATTGCAAATGTTACCCAGCAAAGCCTACGTGAAAACATGAGTGTGATTCCTCAAAGCCCGCAGCTTTTTCATAGAACAATTATGGAAAACATTCGATATGGAAATCCAAAAGCGACAGACGAGCAAGTTATGGAGGCTGCAAAAGCGGCATTTGCTCATGAGTTTATAAAAAAAGCAGAAGGAGGATATTATTCGTTTGCTGGTGAACGTGGCTTGCGATTGTCGGGTGGACAGGTGCAGCGCATTGCGATTGCGCGAGCGATTCTAAAAAATTCACCAATTTTGATTTTGGATGAGGCAACTTCTGCACTTGATTCGGTCACGGAGCATGAAATTCAAGAAAGTTTTGATTCTTTGATGAAAGAAAAAACGGTACTGGTAATTGCGCATAGAATTTCAACCTTGCTGCACATGGATCGTATTTTGGTTTTTGACAAGGGCAAAATAGTTGGCGATGGATCTCACGAAGAGCTTTTGCAACAGCAAGATTCTTTGTATGCAAAATTATGGAATTCGCAAGTTAATGGTTTTTTGTGGCATACCGATGATGAATGATTTTTACTATTAGTTGATAACTTCCAAAAATATCGGGGTGTATTTTGTCGAATCGCTCCATTCCAGTACTTTTTCTGCAAGGTTTGGTTTTCCTGCAACCCAGCCAGCAGGGTTAAATGTTGTGTGATAGCAGTCCCAAACGTCTTGATTGTTGGTATATTTTATGGATTCATGGGTGAATCTAGGATTTGTAAAATCAAAAAAAGATGATCGTATTCCGTGCTGGTAAATTGTTTCGAGCGTGACCGTTAGAGGAATAGGGTCATCGGACAAACCGGTAAAGATGGGAAGCCCAACTTCGTCTTCTTCTAGGTCGTTTGATTTAATTTCTTCTAGATTTCCAGTGATAAAGCATTCGATGGGGTAAGATAATTTTTTTCCCCACAGCCAGGAAGAGAGATCTTTCAAAAAAAAATTCATTTTTTTAAAATCCTTATTTGAAAGGATGATAATAAAAATAAATCGCATTTTCGGAGAGGAGGTAGTTTTATTTTTTAAAATTTGTTTAATTATGTTTAATGTCTGAGTGTAGTATGAACTATTTATATTAAGTCGACAGCCGCTAAATTCAAGGGGAGTGGTTATTAATGGACTTGTTGTTTTAGGTTGAGATCGTCGAGAGCGCGTGGATGCTTGAGGGGTTGATGGAGCCTGAGCTGCAGAACTTGTTGGTCGTTTTAGCACTCTGGGGTCTGGCAATTCGTGTGGTATTCTAAAATAATGAATTTCATTAAAATTTTTTATGTTGCGCTGCAGTGATTGAGATGCTGGTGATGAACAAATATAATTTTCGCTTTTTAAAATTGGTTTGATGTATAGTTTGTCATCCACCATGTGGTGTGTTGGCATTTTATAATCGGTTGCTGGAAGATGATCTTTTAGCGGACTAAATCCACAGCGTTTGACGTTCTCTGCATCGGTGGAGTACAGCGCGAGATGGTCTTTGTGTTGATGCAACTTCATGAAGTTTCTCACAAAATCTTCGGGGTGTTTTTCTTTGTAAAAAACATATACGTTTGAAAGGAGCACCGATTGAAGGTAGGCTCCTAGATCAGGCTCATCTCGTAAGCATCTTTGTAGTTTTTCTTCAAATATAGAAGTCGCTTCATGGCTGAGCTCGATTAAGAATAATTTGTTATTGCTCGATGATTTTTGTGAAGTCGCAGTTGGTTGAAGAGCACCTGTGTCTGCATTCATAATTTCACGCGCTATGACAAAAAAGTCATCTATGTTTTGTAGGTCATGAGGTGTTGCAAACCAGTGTTTGTTTTCATTGGTAATCTGCGTTGGTCTTTCTCCTGAGTCGTGATGCCAAAAATCAAACTTGTTTTTTCTTGGATATAGTCTCCAGGTAAGCCATCCTAATACTTCGTTTGATCGCATGCTTCGGGATCTTTTGTCAAAAGACGGATTATTTGCTTGGTGCGTTCTTGCAAAAGACTTGTTATTTGCTTGGTGCGAAATAGTCATGATGTTGTTATTAATTTTCTGAAGCTCTGATTCAAGGTAATTAAGCCATGAATCGGGAGAAGAATTACAATTATCTATCTTAAGCAGGCCTGGGCTAGCAGCGCAACTCGAGAATAAACATGGTTTATATGTTTTGCCGTGGTATTTAAAAATTCCTTTTGATGGTCCAATGAATTCTGGCCCCTTGGTCATTTGATGGTATAGCCATACGACATTGTTGGTTTTGTCGGCAGGCGGAGTGCCATAAAAAAGTGCGTGCGAGACTTTTTTGTCTGGATATTGCACATAAAAAGTGCCTGAGTTGAAATCGTAAATAAGAATGTTTAAATCTACAAGGCCTTTTTTTCTCCAGAATGCAGGGCGGTTGGGTTTTGCCAATTCGGGAAACTTTTTTTTGATACAATTTTCAATAACAGTGCCATTAAACTCTGGGGCAAAAAAGGTATGTGAAAAATACTTAAAATCATCGTTTGAATAATAATACGATGAGTCAAACACATCTTTTTTCCATGAGCAAAATGCATTCTTGGAAACGACGAACTTAGCATCAAGCTTGATGCTAAGCGATACCCAGCGCGCAGATGCGGTTGGCGAGTTAACCATTTTGTTTAAAAGCGAAATAAAAGCTGCTTGCTTTCGATTTTTTCTTATGCCATCAACCATTCCGGGAACTCCGGTAAATCTGAGTAGAGACCTTCTTTTTGTTTGAGGGCTTGCGATGGTTTTGTCTTGTTGCTTGTATGCAACAAGGGTAAAGCATGCGCCCGGTGCTGCAAGAGCCATTCTTTCGGAAAAACGTTTGCATTTGCGGATAAAACCTGCAGTAATTTGAGTTTCTTCAGCAAAAAGAACATAGCTTTGAAGCGTCTTTGGGATTTGTTGCGCAAAAAGCCAGTTGACCGCTTGCGAGTGTGGGGCTTGTACGCAAATAAATTTGCAATTTTCAGGAATGCGCAGATTTGTTTCTGGCTCTAGTGGCAAGACGAAGGCGTCTAGAGTGCTATTTTTTCTTACAAGGGCCTTAATAAAGCAATCTGCGAGTTTAATATCTTTTTGAGCGGCAATAACAGGTCCAAAAACTTCTGCGTAGTTGATAAACGATGTAATGTTTAGCTGCTGGGTTTTTGGACTAAAATTTGAAGCGGCTTTTGTGATCGCTCGGTGGAAAGTGCTTTGAGGTTTTACGAATAAAAAGGGATCACTGTTTTCAAATGCGTTTTCTGAGTGTGCTATTGTGTAGTCAAATTGATCGGTAATTGGAATTTTTGTCCCATCGATTTCTATGAATGTTTCAAGCTCTTGGGCTTCCCACTTTTCCTCGCTCTGTGAAAAAAGCACTGCAAATGATATTGGTTTTGTTTGGGTTTGTGAAAACCACAGATACTTTGATTTTTCATCGTAGATCAAAATGTTTGCGTTCGCCGGAGTACCTAATTTTTGAAGAGTTTGGGTGCAAAGCGTATCAAAATCAGGTTTGGAAAGCAGAGAAAGGCTGCTTTCTTGTGCTAATAGTTCAACAAGTGCATTTTGTTCGTTAAGGGCGTTTGGGTTGTATTGTTTTTCTCTTCCTGCTGGATGATCCTGTATAATTTCTGAAGAATTGAGAATAAAAGATATTTTCAATGCTCCAGAGTGCTCATAGTAATAGCGGGTTTGAGCGGTGAACCAAAAAACGCGCAAATTGGTTTTTGGAGCGGCGCATAAACTGACAACTGATGCATGTTTTTCTAACGCATCATCTGAGCCAGAAGTTTCTAGTGCAAAAAAGTAAATTGTTTTACCGCTGTTTTCTTGAAGTGCTTTAAGTGCTGTAATGTATTTTTCGGTAACGCCGCTTGATGGGGCAACGATAATGATTTCTGTGAGCACTGGATGTGTTGAAAAATCCATTGTGCTTAATTTTTCTATCGATTCTGTAAATGGTGCATTAAATACGCAAAATTGAGCAGTTGCGGGGATTTCAGGAATTTGGCTTGCTTGTATCCATGCAAGTGGCGCAAATCCAGGAACGGGAGAAATAATATTTACAAGATCAGTAAAAAAACAGTTTTCTTCGGGAATGTTTTTGTAAAAAGCCATTCTTTTGCCAAGTTCGCTTGCGATTTGAGAGCAATGAGTACGGGGGTGGTGATAGGCAAAATCAAATCGATTTTGTGCTTTTTTTGATCGACAAAAAAAAGTAAATAATCCCAGTGTTGTTGCAGCGGTAGCCGAAAGAAGCCCTGGAATAATATATTTAGGGGGCGTTCTTACGCAAATAGATTCCAGCATGTTAACGATGTACTGAGGGGGTTGTTTTTGAGCTGAAAAGATTTCAAAAAGGGTAACGGCTGGCAAGTGTTGACGGTCTTTTTGGTGGTGCTTTGAGAACCGAATAAAAAGAGAGACTCTGCCCGGTTGCTTAAAGCTTATTTTGATATTGGCGGTAGGAAGTTTTTCTAGAAGCGCTATCAGTGTATTAGAAACAGGATGATTTATTTTTTTTACGTGCTCACGTGTGCTTATTTCTTTGAACAATTCTTGTAATTTTGCTTCTTCTGACTCTTGCAGGATAAATGATTGCTTGCTTAGAAAGACACTTGATGTTTGTTGGTGAGTAATCGTAAATGAAGCCCAAAAATTCCTCTCTGCCCGTAATGTTACGGGTTGCTTGTGTGTTGGCATAGGCGCGCTGTTGATAGTTGAGCAGGCAGCCAAGAGAAAAAATAAATGCAAAAACAGCTTCATTATAAGGTTTTTATGGTGAGATGGGGTAGGATTATCTTAGGGTGCCATAATGGCTCGTTTTTTATTTTTTTTATAACCGCTCAAATAATACATTCATTTTTAGCGTTTTTTTGCCCCCGGGGCGTGCTGCTTGAGATTTTTAGGTGCTTATGATGTAGAGTTTTTTGGCTGGGGCATGAGGGGTTTCTTGTTGGATATGCTGTATAAAAAACCGCTGTAATGCGGGATAAGAATCACTGTGACGTAAAAAATCTTCTGCTGAAAAAAGCTGTAATCCCTGAGTGGTGATAGTTGAGATATCAAAGTCATCAGGATCCTGGCTTGTTGGCGGTTGGTAGTCTTCATCGTCTGGAATGTCTGCGAGTGTTGCTTCGACTAAATAATTGTTGTAAAAGAAAAAAGGAATTCTTTTTTCGGGAAAGTCTTTGCGCAGCAACTTTTTGAGTGAGTTTGAGATATCTATATTAGTTTGGTTACTAATTTCACAAAAAACGCTAATAACAGCTTTATTCGATCTTAACTCAAGGATTTCAGTATCGCTTAATTTTTCATCGGTTGTTGCATCTTTAAGGATCATTTGATTTTCTCCACTAGGAAGCGTTTGGTAACCAATAGTAAGAGGGGTATATTCGGACAATTTGTTTATTGCGTCAGAGTTTACAGCATCTCGTGAGTACCGTAGTGTGGTGGGCCGTGGTCGTCTGTGAGTTGTTACTGCGAGATCGGCTCTTGATGATGCAGCTTTAGGCGATGCGGTTGTTGTAGCCGTACCAGTTAGAGTGCGAGGCTTGCTCGTAAGATTGAGTTTAAAATATTTTTTACGTTGATAGTGTCCATGAGAAATGTATCCGCGAATTGCTTCTTGGCTAAGTCCTATTGTCGTTCCGTTTTGATATTGTGAAGAGTACAAAAGTTCTGCAATAAAAATTTCTTTCTCATCATTTTCTTTCATGAAAATAGGACGATAGATGGGGACCTTGAATCTGAAGAATTGAAATATCTCCTTGTCGAAACGGTCGATTAGGGATTGCTTTCTAAGCTCCGTATGTACTTGTGATTGAACGAAGATAATTCTACTGCTCTTGATATATTGCGAAAGTCTGGAACTGTTGAGTCTTTCAATAATTGAAGAAATGTATTTTGAATCTGCTTCGATAAAAACAAGCTGAGGAATAGTTTCCCGAATAGTGACGCCATCGGTTGTTGTAATCTCTTGAGAAGTTTGACTATTTTCTTCTTTGAGTTTTTGTATAAAAACGTCAAGATCGTCAAATTCGGTATAATCTGCAAAAAAAGTTGGAAACCATTTTTTTAGATATCTGCAATCTGGGCTGTCTTGCGCAAGAGTGGTTGCTGGATTTTCATCTGTAGAAGTTGATTTTCTTCTTGCTTTTTTAAACCAATTGAGGGAACAGGCAGTATAAAAAGTGCGAATGTTGCTTTCTTTTTGAGTTCTAAAAATTCTATTCCATTTTTTATCACTAGAGACACTTTGTTCACTTTGAATAATATCTTGTTTGTTGATTTGGGTAATTGTCGTTGAAAGAACAGTCTTGCACTCATTTTTACATAAAAATAATGGGCGTTCAGTTGTTTCAAAAATGTAGTGAGCAAAATAATCTTGTTTGTTGATCCGTATTCTTCCAGTTGTTTTATCGCAGAAAAATTTAGAAGGACCTTCGAGTGGTGATCGACGAAATAACAGTGCGTGAGAGATTGGCCGCGTGTCGTCTTGGATGTAAAGGCGGTTTGTGTTTTCATCATACAGCAGAATATTGTTAAGTAGAGTTAATCCTTCAGTCGTTAGGGGGGAGCCTTGGCGATCAATTCTAGCAAGATTCTTTTTGATCGTTTCTGTGGTGATATTTGGTGCAAATCCATGATTTGCTAAGTTAAAAATTAATAGATTGGTTTGCGCCCAGTTATAAATTTGAAGCCCTATTTCTTCATTGTGTTTTCGGCCGTGAGAGGATTCTGTTAGCAAGCTAATATTGTTATAGCTAGGGAGTAAATGTTTATTTAAATATTTGGTTCCTATGCACCAAGCGATATTTTGTGGGGTGAGAAGCTCTTTACATTTATTGATAACATCCTCATGAATGGTTGTTAATGAATTTTCTTTTTCATCAGTACTTGTTTCTTGCACAATAACAACATGTACTTGCAGGCCTTCTTTTTTTGGAAGTTTAGCAATAAACGCTTGGCATTCTTTTGTTATAAATTCAGTTCTATTAGTTACAAACACCAGATGTGAAATGTTTGTAGCATTTGTGGTCGAAAGTTGTGAAAGAACAAAATTGCGCGATTCTTTGTGCGAGGCCGAAAAACACATGAGTTGCGTGGATTCGGGAATCTGAGTTGTAATGTCGGGGGAGAGGGGGAACGCTATCGATTCATCTTTTAAGTCTTTATTAAGCCATGTGCAGAGTGCGTCTTTGACGAGTGCGAAGTAATCTGTTTTTGCGATTCCTTGTTTGCGCTCAAAGTAGGCATGACCAAATGATTTTTTTTGTGGGATTTTAAGTAGTTTGGCAATTAGAGGGCAAATAAGTTCTGCAGAATTGTAAAAAGACTCAATCACGTGAGACGCTTTACCATAGTACGGTTTGTTGCTTCGTGCTATTTGATTTGCCACGTTCATACTTTCCTGCAAAAAAGAACATGCGTCTGCGGTATCTTCGGGAATTAGTCTGGCAAGAATGTTATCGGTTTTTAAAACGTGTATTAGGCAGCCGTCTTTAAAAATATATGTTTCATCTGGTCTATCTGGGTGTTGCTTGGTAAGGGTTGTTTGTTGATCCCAGTGTTCTTTTGCATCGTCTGCGTTGCTTAATATAATAGCCACGGAAACTGGCATAGAAGTGTCGCCAGATGTCCATAAATTTTTTGTGTTTTCGTCATAGATTAAGATGTTTGAGCCATCGGGAAAACGATTTGAGTCCTGGGTATATTGATTATACAGTTTGAGGCAGCGTTCACAGAACTCATCATTGGTTGTTTTTTTGATGCTTGAGTATCGAGCTGCAAGTTCTGCAAGTTCTACTTGGAGGGTGGGATATTTTTTTTCATGAGCAACTTCTAGCCATGCAGGTGAGGTGTCTTGAGATGTTTTTATTTGAATGAGTGGAGCTTGGGTGTATCGTTCTATTTTTTGAACAGCTGTCCATGAGATTTCAGAAAAAACAGGCGGTGGTGAGGATGTTAGTTGAGCAAGATGTACGCACTCTTGTTCAAATCCTGACGATGCGATCATTAAAAGAGTTATTTTTTTATTAAAAATTTCTTTAAGAGCCGAAAGTGCGGTGAGATATTGGGGAGTAACTGCCATCGGGGGAACGATTAAAACAATTTCTTTAAGATTTGGGGTTGCTGTTGAACTAACTTGAGAGCAAAGACTGGTTATTGTTTCTGGAAACGGCGCATTAAAACAGCACAATTCAATATTGGGAAGTATTTCTGGAACTGGCGTAGGTGCGATCCAGGAGAGTGGTTTTGCATGAGGAATTGGTTCTACTGGGGTAACAAGATCTTTGTACAAGCAATTTTCTAGAGCTGTTTCTGCGTAAAAAGCTACGCGGGGACCGATTTGCCTTGCAATATGAGCCATGTAGTAGTTGTTTTGGTGGTATAGAAAATCAAAGGAATTTTGAGCTTTTTTTGATCTGCAATAGTAGGCGAAGAGTCCTGTAGAAATACCTACAGTTGCTCCTAACAACTTAAAGAAAATAGCCGGAGATAGGTCTTGAACGGCGATAGACTCTAAAAGATTAACAATAAAGGTTGGCGGCATTTTTTGAGCTGAAAAGATTTCAAAAACGATGATAGAAGGGTTTTTTTTGAATCGAGATGTTTTTTGGGATGCCGATGATGGTCGAGTATGCTTGGATATTTTGATAAAAATTGGCGGTTGAGTTGAATTTTCAAAAATAAGCTTAATATTTCCAGGGATTGCTTGTTCAATAAATGATATTAATTTATTAACAAAATCGATGTTTAGGGCAGCTGATTGTTTTCTGGTTGAGACTCTATCAAATAGCGAGCTGAGTTGATTTGCTTCAACCGGATTAAGCGAATAGGTGTTTTTGCTGAGCATCATTTCGCTGGTTGGGTGATGGATAATTTTAAGTGAGGCCCAATAATTATCTTCAAACCGCAAGATGGATGGCTTTTTGTGCATGAATTCATCTTTTCGTGCTGCCAGGGGAGCCGAAAAAATGAGAGAAAAAAGAATAAAAAATGTCTTTTTCATGCAAAATGGTTTGGTTTTTATAACTTTTGATCCTTATTAAGAGGGTACCGAAAGATTTTCTTTCTGTCTGAATGACCGTTTTTTTGTTAAGAAGGGCTTATTTTTTATAAAAAAAGCTAGCTGATGAGTGCTGTGTGTAATTTTTCATTGTTTTATGAATTGATTTACAAGAAAATTTGATTAGAATCCAGGGGATATCTTTTAAAAAATCATGGAGGAGAGCCTTGGTGAAGCATATTGCGTTGATTATGGATGGCAATCGACGATGGTGGAATGACCGCAAAGGGCTTGAGTTGGTAGAAAACAAGCTTTCTTCTGGTAAAAAGACCCTTGATATGGTTGTTGAGTGGTGCCTTGGCAAAAAAATTCCATTTCTTTCGGTTTTTGCGCTTTCTGTCGAAAATCTTCAACGAGATGATGAAACAT
>VHBT01000011.1 GCA_016871815.1 Candidatus Dependentiae bacterium | reverse complement strand
TTAAAAGCTTCAGCGAGACAGCCTTCGCTTCAATTTTACTAGATATATTTATTTATTATTCCAACTAAACTGGCTTGCCTAGCCGTAGCTTTAGCGAAGGCTGGCTGGGGCGGAAGGATTCGAACCTCCGAATGGCGGTACCAAAAACCGCTGCCTTGCCACTTGGCGACGCCCCATAAATCGAAATTGACTAGAACTGTCAACGAATTAAATAGTAGCAAATTTAATAAAAAGATCAAAGAAAAAATAATAAAACCAATGTTTTTTGATTAAAAAATAAATTTTATATTCAAAAACAAACCAAGAATCACTTTTTTAAAAAACATACAAAAAAAAGAGGGAGCATTACCTCCCTCTTTTTAAAAAGAAAATTTCTTTTTAGTCAGCGTCGTACGCTTCGGTTGCTGGTTTGCCAGCATGTTTTGTCCATGCATCGATTACTGCACGTTCAATTTCTTCCCGCGTTGATTGATTCAACGGGTGTGCAATATCTTTGAATGTTCCATCTTGTTTTTTGCGAGATGGCATAGAAACAAACATTCCCTTTTCGCTTTCGATAACTTTTAAATCTCTGATGATAAAGCAATTATCGATAACCATTGTTGCATAAGCTTTTAACTTACCAACATTTGCGGGATAAATTTTGATTTCCGTGATTTTCATGGAAGACGTCCTTGTCTGACACACAGCATAACATTTTTACCTGTACTTCGTGCGAACGCCGCGTTTGCGCAAAAAGACCTTGTAATCATGCAGCTGAGTAAGTAATTTACTGTTTTTTTCTCTGTTTGATACCTCATACGTTCTCCGAGCGCTGTGCAATACGCAACTTTGCTGAACGCGCAGATGCATTGCTCTTTAACTCTTCTTCCGATGCGGTAATCGGCTTTGGTGTAATAATAACCATTTTTCCCAAATCTGCATCTTTTTTAAACGCTTGTTTCACTAAACGATCTTCAAGCGAATGAAAACTAATGCAGGCAAAACGACCTCCCGGGGAGAGTATGTTGGGAACCAGCTTCAACAACGTATCGATATGCTCAAGTTCACGGTTAACAACAATCCGTAACGCTTGAAATACCTTAGTTGCGGGATGAATGCTCGCACGACCTCTTGACGATGACTTTGAACCAAACACACGTGGAATAATTTTTTCAATTAAATCTGCAAGCATTTTTGTTGTTGTAATCGGCTCAATGCCTCTTGCTTCAACAATCGCACGTGCAATTTTCCATGCATGTCCTTCTTCGCCATACGTTTTAAAGATATGCGCAAGTTCTCGAGCTTCGGCATGCTCTATCAGTTTTGCTGCGGTTAAGGTACCAAAATTTTTCGACATACGCATGTCAAGTGGACTATCAACCGAAAAAGAAAAGCCATCAGCAGCTTTGATCTGCGTCTGAGATGTTCCAAAATCGGCAATAACGCCATCAACACGTGTAATTTTTTCTCGACGCAACAGCGTCCACAAATCTGCAAAATTTGCCCATCGATAGATAAATCGATCTTTGAATTCTTCTGCAAGCGCTGACGCATTTAGATCAAGAGCTTTTTTGTCCCAATCAAGCGCCAAAACGGTACACGTTGGATCTGCTTCCAACAACGCTCGCGTATGCCCCCCACCGCCAAACGTAACATCAATATAAAATCCACCGGATTTGGAGTGTAAAACACCCTGCACTGTTTCGTGCAACAACACTGTTTTATGATACAAAGAAGAAGATTTTGTCACGCTTAAATCACCATTTTTTTAGATTATTTTTATTCATACAGCCGGACGCATGGCAACCACAAAATGAGAGTCTTTCCCATACGCTTCACGACTTACAACAACTTCTTTTCCCGCAAGTTCAGAAACTCTTCCAATAGAAAGCTTCTGCTCAGGACTTAATAATTCATACACCGAATCCTGGGCTTGTTTAACGTTTTCTTTTTCAAAAACACCCAGAAAGCCTTTAACATTAATTCGATCATACTCACGATCATATTTTTCGACCTGAATGAGCTCTTTGTGGCCTGGCTGAATTTCATACACCAAACTTTTACTAAAACGCCACGACGAAAAAAAGGTAGCGGACTGATCACGTCCATATAAAAATGATGTCACTAAAATTGGATCTGAAGTATTGTTTACTACCATAAAATCAAGGGGCTTTAAGACATTTTTTTGATCGGTCGAATCAAGTGTATAAAAAAGTTGAGATCCATTTATTCCATACAACCTTGACTGAATCAGTATTTTTTTACCAAGAACATGAGAAATTAAATCAAGTTCAATTTTTTGATTTGAAGGCACAATTTCACAGGTTGCACTTACAGCCTCTTCGTACGAATCTAATACACAAATATTTCCAAACACAGAAGCTAAGTCTTCATCATTCGGCACAGAGCCAAAATCAACTACACATTCTTGATTACTTTCAAGCTCACAAACTTGTCCCTTGGTCCAATGCCAACTTTGACCAATAAATCTTCGAACATAGGCAAATGGCACAAGATACATTTTTTTTGCCAAAGTATTCTTGATGACAAAAGTAATCTGCTTACCCTCTGGGCTTTTTTCAGCACCAACGGCACCTACATCTTTTTTTAATTCAAGTGAAATTTTTGACCTGCCAAATGAAAAGGCTTTTGACGACTCACACCATATGCTGATGCACAAAACACTCAACAAGACAAATCTAGACACTTCGAGAAAGGATTTCATGTTCTATCGCCGTTATTTTTTCTGCAAGATGCGTATCCTGCTTTATCATTTGTTCAACTTTAGCAAGAGCATGAATCACCGTTGAATGATTTCGGTTACCAACATACTCTCCTATCACCTGCAAGGGAGAATACGTTAATTTTTTCATCAAGTAAAAGGCTATTTGTCTCACGGTCGCAATATCTTTGTTTCGCTTCTTAGATTTTATGTCCAAAACCGTCATGTTGTAGTACTTTCCAACGGCTTTGAGCACATCATGCAAAAGCACACCCTCTCGCTTTGTTTCTCCCCCAATAGAAAGCAGCACCTGCGAGGCGATGTCAACAGTTATCGTTTTATTCATCAATCCAGCAAACGCATTAATGCGCGTTAAGGCTCCTTCAAGCTCTCTGACGTTGGAATTTACCGAACTGGCAATAAACTCAAGCGCAAGATGATCGGCCACTATCCCTAAGGCTTCGGATTTTTTTTGCAATATCGCAATCTTAGTCTCAAGCGCTGGCGCTTGAATATCAACAGCCAAACCCCAATTAAATCTCGATTTCAATCGCTCCTGCAACCCATCAATTTTTTGTGGAATCGTATCACTCGACATCACGATATATTTTTTCTTCTCATGAAGTGCATTAAAAATATGGAAAAATATTTCTTGTGTTTGCTCTTTGTTCGAAAAAAATTGTACATCATCGAGCAGCAACACATCTAATTTTTCGTATTTCTGTCTAAACACCTGAATTTTATCTTGCTTAATCGAAGTAATAAACTCCGTAATAAATTTATCAGAAGTTTCGTAACGAACCTTTTTGTCTGGATACTTCCGCAACACTTCATTCCCAATACAATGCAGCAAATGAGTTTTCCCTAACCCCGTGCCACCATAAATCAATAATGGATTGTATTCTTTCCCAGCATTATTCGAAACCGCAATTGCCGCAGCATGCGCAAGCGAATTACTTGGACCCACAATAAAAGTATCAAAAGTATATGATTCATTGATCTTGCTCGCTCGACAGCGATTTTGTAAATCCTGAGAATAAGTATCCACGCGAACAAGCGATGATGCGCCTTCGCGAGAAACAAATTGTGGTCGGGGCTGAACAGTTGGAACGATGGCCGGTGCTGGCCGTACAACCATTGCAGGAGTGATGGCAACAGGAGACTGGGCTTCAACCTTGGTTGATTCGAATTCAATAACAAGCTCAACAACGTGCAACAACCGCGCAAGGTGCGTTTTTAAGATCCCAAGATAATGATCTTTTACCCACCGAGTCACAAATTGATTTGGCATTTGAAGCGTCACCACTTGCAACGAACGATTCCACTCCTTGAGCTTTACAGCCTTGAACCAAGTTTCTACAACCTGACTGCCCACCTCTTCGCGCACAATCTTAAGAAACTCATTCCAAATTAAATCCACGATAAGACATTTTTTTGATACAAAAACAGTAGGGATCCTTGTATTGAACCATTTTATAAGAAACAGTCAACCCAAAGATGTAGCCCCATTTTATAAAAAACCCGCAAAATCCATGCTATACAAGCAAATCCTCTTGTGATAATATTCTTTCATACTTTATTGTTCGTATTTGCACGCATCCAGTATCAGGAGCTTACTCATGTCGATTACATATCAACCTTCAAAAGTTAAACGCCAAAGAAAACACGGTTTCTTGGTAAGAATGGCAACCAAAGGTGGTCGCGCGATTATTCGTCGTCGACGTGCCCATGGCCGCAAGAGATTGGCAGTTTAATTACTTGCTCAATTTTACAAAAAATAAGGGTAATTTCGTGGATACACCGTCCTGGAGATTACCCTTTTATGTTTAAACCCTTTTCATTTAAGCAAGCCGAAGCTCGCGATTTTTTAAAAAACTCCAAAGCAATTCTTCGCTCTGCCGGGCTCAAGCTCGTCACAGAACGCTCAACGCAGACAAAATCTCTTGAATCTTTTAAACAAAACCCACCCCAATTATTGATTGTCGTTCCACGCAGGGTTGGCAATGCCTGCACGCGCAACCGCATTCGCCGCCGTATAAAGTCAGCGTTTTACCAACTTGAACTATTTCAAAAAATTTCTGGAAAGTACGCTCTTTTTGTATACCCTGAAGCTGCTTCTTTTTCCTACAAAGAAATTGAGGGCTTTCTAAGCGCTTTAACACCCAGAAAACCCTCTGAAAATAACTAATCTTAATATAATTTAAGCTAGACCAGACGCACAAACGAGTCTCATAAACAATTCTGGATCTTTTTCATGCAAAGTATCAGTTGCTATCGGCTTAGACCCAGAACCAACAGCAATAATCTCTCTACAAACGGTTTTTAAAACTCCTGAAAAACCATTTTTTTCACAAAAAACAGTCCAAGCAGTATCTGAAACGACATACAGTTGCTCGATCAATCGGCCCCTTAAAGCGGCTATTTTTTTCGCATTTTTTTGCAATCCAGCACAAATAAAGCCCTGTGCAGCAAACATTTTTTTACGTTGTTCCAATAATTGAGCCCACATCAAAAACTCATCCGAAACTAATTCAATTTGCTGCTCAGAAGTCATCTTCAAAAAACAGGACAAGGAGCTCATGCACTTGTATCGCTTCCACTGCGTTTGATTTTTTAACAAAGAGCAAGGAGCCTCTGCCCGAGCACCATGAATGAGTCTATGCAAAAACATCAGTTCACGCGCGCACTCAAATTCATCCAACAAACCTACTACCTCATCGTCACTTAAATCTCCAGGAAGAGGGCTTACATTTTCAGATACCAAAGAGAGCAACCGTGCGTTATCAGCAGCTACCCTTGACGCAAAGCCTTCGGCCTCTAGTGGATGTAACACAAATGGAACAACCTCTGTAAAATCTATCCCAGAGTCACTAAATTGGGATGCCGGACTCACCGACTGCGATGAAATACTGAGTACGTGGACTGATGGTGACTTTCGCCCTCTTCGTCGAGTCCTGACCCCTTTTTTAGGGGTAACAACCACTGCCTGACTTTCTTTAGATCCCATCAAAACCGCATTTAACTCTTCGGCAGAAACACATTCTGCAGCATCAGAATTATCATCCTTCTCATGCTTCAAAATGTCATGAAAACATCCTAGCACAAATAACCGATCTTCCTCAGAAAAAACCTTAAGAAGTGCCTTAAAATCTTCTTTTTTAAAAGTGCTTTGTGCCCACGGCGAACAATCTCGCGACTGACTGACGCACAGTAATAACTTTAAAACAATTCGATGAAATCGCTTAAGAACATCTGCAGAGTGTTTTTTAAAAACATCAGTATTTAATAACGCATCAAAGCGAATAATTCTGACAACATCAAAAACACTAAACGATGATTCCATATCTAATGCTAAAAAATCCCGGAACAATGACCATACAGTATCAAAATTCATCACTCGATCTAAATCAACTGTAAGCTTAGAAAAGATTTGCTTAAATCCGACATCATGAGCATATGAGGCTTGGCAATACATGCATGAATCATCTTCATATTGGGCTTTAGGAGCAGAATATAAATCGTACAAAAGGTCCCTCATTTTATCGCACGCTTTATGATCTCTCACTTCATAAATATTTTTTTCTAATTCATAAATCAGATCAAACATCTTTGCGCGCAACGCACTAAATTCTTTTGCCTTTAAACAAACCACAACCGACAACACAGCTCGATGCAATTGAGGATATTTTTTTATAACGCGCCACAAATCTGAAGACATATCTGTCATTTCTTTTATCGAAAAAAATGTATTCAGATCTTCTGCAACATGCTCAACCACCTCTTCAGAAAATCTTTGTTGAAAAAATTCTCTTAAAGCCATCACTAGTCGACAATCACGCGAAAAAATTTTTTCCGTACCAGAAAATGTAGGGCCATTAGTAAAAACAAGATCAATTTCTCGCACCTCAACTTTTACCGGGCTAATACATATCAAAAAAAACATCCCCAAAGACCAAATCTTCACGGCAAAAATCCTTTATAAAAAAATAATTATATTTTTCAGGCTATGCAGAATACGCTCCCCGGTTTTAACGCATTCCCACACACACAAAATGTCCAATAAGCCCGATAAATTGGACATAACCCAAATCTTAACTGAGATAAAAAAAAATGTTACAAAAATTACAAATAAAAACGGCCTTCTTTTTTTAGAAGGCCGTTTTTATGTTAAAGTAAAAAAATTATTTCTTCTTTTGAATTGTGTTAATTAAAAACTCACTCAATTCCTTAAGCGTATTTTTGTCTTTTGCTGAAATGAAAAATGATGGAAGATAAGCTTCCGCTTCTAACTTAAGAACACTCAATTCTTCATCTGCCAACTTATCGATTTTATTGAACAAATAAATCATCGGGGTTTCTGGCTTCACACCAATATCCGTAAGTGTTTCTTGCACAACCCGAATCTGATCTTTCCAGCCAGGATTACTCAAATCAACCACATGCAACAAATAATTTGCATATCGCGCTTCATCCAACGTTGATTTAAATGCTTCTATCAATTTATGTGGCAATTCACTGATAAATCCAACGGTGTCAGAAACCAAAACTTTAGTAGCTGAATCCAAAAACCATTCACGCGTTGTAGTATCAAGCGTTGCAAACAATTTATCTTCGACAAGAACATCACTTTTTGTAAGCGTATTAAGCAGACTTGATTTACCCGCATTTGTATATCCAACAATACACACAAGCGGAATATTACTTGCCAATCGCTGCTTACGTTGAGTGTCTCGCACTTTTTGCAAGTGATCCAAACGCTCGTTAGCCTTTCTGATTTTATCGGCAAGAATTCGTTTAATTTTTTCTTTATATGTTTCACCTGGTCCTTTACCACCAACATATCCAGCCTGCTGCGCAAATTCTGCACCCTGCCCTGAAAGTCGTGATTTAAACAACTCAAGCTCAGCCATTTCGATCTGCAGTTGACCTTCTGCGGTTGTTGCAGATCGTTTAAAAATTTCCAAAATCAACTCTGCTCGATCGACCACCACGGTACGAGTAATATCTTCAAGTTCGCGATGTTGCAAAGGAGTTAATCGCTCTGAACACAACACGCGCTCAATATTGTTGTCATCGCACAGCTTTACCAGCTCTTCAAGTTTTCCTCGCGTAAGCAAAAAACCTTTATCAACACTGCGCAACGTTACAAAAAAACTCATGTCATATTCAAATCCACGAGTCTCTACCAAGCTTGCAAATTCATCAAAATAAGCTTGTTTATCTGCGCATTTATTCTGTGGTGTAAAAACACCCAAGAGCAACGTCTTTGGATCAGGAATTGCAACATCCATTAACAATTTAGCCATGGAGCACCTCTCTTTTTTTATTTTTGATTAATAACTCATGCTTAAAATTATACCAAAAAGATCTCACTTCACCTAGGCAAATCTGACACCTTAAAACAAAAATGAATGTAAAACTCTCACTTTTTTCGAAAAACACTCATTTTTTTTATGTTTTTCGCTTCACAATGAATTACTTATGGCCTATGCTTCTAGCCATGGATTCCTGCTGGTAAATCGTAAATCATCAATTTTACGATATGCATCTAGTTGCCCTTTTAGATTAATTTCGCTTACCCCCATTAATAACGCGGAGGAACACATGAGCGCGCGACATCTAGTTGAAAAACTGAAAGCTCTTTCATCAGCACACGAAGCAATTTCTGCTGCACAAAGCCTTATAAAACAACATCTAGACCAAACAAAACAAAAAGAAAACTCGCTCGCACAACTTAAAAACTCGATCGCATCACTTGATGCAGAAGCTCGAGAAGCACAAAAAAAAATAGATTTACTTGAACTAGAACTCTCAGCCATCCAAGAACAAGACAGCAAATTACAAAAAAAGCTCAAAACAGTTAAAAAACAAAAAGAAGCACTCGCTCTTGAAAAAGAAGTTGCTCAATTTGCACGAAGAAAATACGACACCGAACGAGAACTCGAATCATCTTGCCAAGAACTTTTTAATCTCAAACAACAACACCACACAACTAAAACAAAAATTCTTTCGGAACAAGATGCTCTAAAAACAGAACTCGCCGCATGCACAAAACACGAAAATACCCTACGACAAAAATTAAGCTCAATTGAACAATCATGGGTCAACGCACTTAACGATGTTCCAGAAGAGTGGCAATCTAAATACACTCGCATGCTTAATTCTGTTTCTAATCCAATTGTTCAAATCAGCAGCAGCGTTTGTGGCGCATGTTTTTACACAATCGTTGAAAAAGACTTACAAAGAATAAAGCTTGGTGAAATACTTCCATGCAGAAGTTGCTATCGCTTTTTGTACAGCGATGCTCATCTTTCACCACTAGAAACAAGCGAATCGCAAGCTTCTTATTAAAATCGAAAGATCTTTTAGCATGTCCCTGGAAAATCGACGTATTTTAACTATCCATGTCGATGGTGCATCTCGTGGTAACCCAGGGACATCTGGAATTGGTATTTACTGCACCAATCAAGAGGGGAGAAAAATTATCAACGCTGGCTTTATGATACAAAAACTTACGAACAATCAAGCCGAATACTTGGCCCTTGTGTATGCGCTTTTTTTTCTGACCCAAAAACTTTCCCCCTCACAACAAAAACAGTATTTTCTTAAAATCTTTGCTGACTCTCAGCTGCTCATCAAACAAATGAATGGTGAATATAAAATTAAGGATCCAACGCTTAAAATTTTGGCAAACATCATAAAGGGCCTTTCCTTTAATTTTATTTGTTCATTTACTCATGTGCTACGCGAGTTTAATGCCACGGCGGATGAACTTGCCAACCATGGAATTGATTCAAAAAAACAGCTCGATGCAGAATTTGTCTCGTTTCTTGCACGAAATAATTTCGTGCTCGTGCAGGAGTAAAAAATGCCAGGATATCGCGGGCATCTTATCGGCGGCACTGCAGCTTTTGTCATTACACGATTTTTGCTTATTCCCGTTATTGGCGATGCTTCAACAGTTGATGCAGTTTATCTTGCACTCACGCTTCTTGGTTCACTGTTTCCAGATGTTGATATCAAGAGCAAAGGTCAAAAAATCTTTTATTCTCTGGCTTTTATTATTGCCGCGATGGCTATTGCAAAACGATACTGGAATTGCCTTTCTTGGCTTGGACTGATGTGCTTTATTCCACTCGTCCTTCCCCACCGTGGCCCCATGCATAATCCCTATGTTCTTATAGCCACACCATGGGTAATTAGTTCTGGCCTGCAAGGCCTTTTTCCCCACATTCTTAAATTATCGCGTTTTTACCACCTTTTTTTCATTACTGGCGCGCTCTCGCACCTTGTGTTAGATTTTGGACTCAAACGCACTCTTAAAAAATTTTTGTTTTCTAAATGAAACGAAAAAAATCCTTTTTTACTCTTTTTTACTCTTTTTTACTCTTTTCAAAATTAATTTCCCAACTTCATAAAAACCAATTAATTTTTTAAAATAACCGTTTTACTTGTTTTATTATTTTAAATAAGAGTCTCACATGATTTTTTTAAAAAACCATTATTTCAACAGGTTTTTGCTTCTTTGTTTAGTCTTTCAGGGATTTTCGCCTCTTCTCATGGCAGCGGAAACCGCAACCCAAGAACCAGAACCAATTATTGAGCACCGAATTTCAAAAATTCTTGGCTCTCCTATTCGTACAAACTACCAAGCAACAACAAAAGAATGGATCTCGCATTACACTCCTCCAACAAAACCATCGGACGCCTTAGACGAAGACGAAAAAGCCTTATTTCGTTTTCCAGAACTTCTTTCGCACATGACCCAAGGCGATAAAGAAAAACTTTTAGGAAGCAAAAAAACGCCCTTTTTAAATGATCTACAATTCATAAATCATTACAAAGAGGCTTCCATTTTAGAAAATATAAAAAAAACAATAATCACAAAAGCCGGAAATCTGTCTTTGTACACCTTGCTTAATCAAGATTTTCAACCACTTGAAATTGTCAAAAAACGCCAAGAATTCATTCGAATCTTAGTCGAAAACCCGTCACTGCTGTTAAGTATTCAAGAATTTTTAACAACCATAAAAGACCAAGAAAACGCTTTTTTAGACAGCCTTTCATACTGCAAAGAGTACGATCTTGAATGGAGAATGCTGGTAAAAATAATCTCTCAGCTTTACACGGGAGCCCGTTTTTTTGAAACTAGTGCTCAGTTTACAAGAGGACAAATTCGCGGGGTATTAAGTTTACTATCTTTAAGTTGCTACCTTTTAGCATTAGCAGGACTTGCGGTCAAAGCGCTTGCCCCAAGCTCAATCCGCTACCCAGACTGGTTTGTAAATACTTTAGAAAAAAGCACCATAGTCGTAGCTCCCGCGATGGTGGCTCTTTCTGTGTACCTTGCGAAACGCTTATACGATGCGCTTGCCCCGACATTTTCCCCAAACTACAGAATACTTCTTGCTATTGCTCTTATGGCTGCAACAGCAGTTCCTGTGTACATGCAAGGCTCTTCGCTCTATGACTTTTGCTTTGAAAACAAAAAAATATTTGAATACATGAAACCACTGGTTGCAGCACAAAAAGCAACGATTAACATTCATGAAATATTAACATCAACGACAGAAACTGAATCATTATACTTAGACCTTTTTGCGGACACCTCTCAACAGTGGGATAGAATTTGCAAAAAAATCGATAACACCGGTATCGACGAAAACTCTTCCTACAACATATTTACCACACCACAAGGGACAATTAAAAACTTAATCCGAGAGGTCAAAGAGGGTGCAAACGAATTTGGCACGGTGTTTAGATTTTATGGTGAAATTGATGCGTATCAATCGATCGCTCAAATGATTATTGACCACAAAGGCCATACCAATTCATTTGATGAACCGGTTACCTGCTGCTTTGCTGAATTTGTAACCGATAACCCAATTGCAACACTCAACACCAAAAACTTTTGGTTTCCATTGTTCAACAAATCGCATGTTCGTCCAAGCTCAATTGCACTTGGCGAAGATCCAGATCTGACACGTTGCGGGATCATCACAGGACCAAATGCTGGTGGAAAAACAGGTGTTTTAAAAGCCATCTTTAATAACATTCTTTGGGCACAAACATTTGGTGTCGCTTTTGCTGAAAGCTTTAGATTTACCCCATTCAAACTTCTCATCAATCGCACAGGATCTGTTGATAATGCAGCACAATCATCATCAAAATTTGTAACCGAAGCTCGTAACGCTGCAGAGTTCTTCAAACAAATCGACTCGCTCAAAGAAAACGAACATGCATTTATCATGACTGACGAATTGTTCTCGGGAACAGAACCAAAACCCGCAAAACTTCTTTCTGAGCAGGTGTGTGAAGGGGTTTCTCACTACAGAAATACCATTTACCTTCTTGCAACTCACTACAAACGAATTGCGCGAAACATGCCAACAAGAACAAATAATATTTTTGGTTGTTATAAAGTAAATGTGTCAAAAGACGCTGCAACCGGAAAACTTATCTATGAATACACCCTTAAGCCTGGAATTGGTGACCAGATGGTTGCATTTGACATCTTTAAAGAACAATTAAAAAAAGAAGAAAATGAATCAAACAAATCATCTAACCAAATAATTATAAACCTTGTAGAAAAAGCACAAGAGCAATATGAGAAAGAATCAAATTCTTCTGACTCACAGTAAACCCTCTTGCCACGGCAGCTTGTATCAATCAGAAACAAACTGCCAAAAATACAAAAAAGCATCTATTTAACAAGGTTTTTTTACAAAAAGATCAAACGATTTAAACTACTAAAATCGTTTGATCTTTTTGTCATTTATACACAGACCCATCCATGAATAAAAAAAACACTTTTATCATCAAAAGCATTTTGCTTTCTCTTGTTCTTCAACCACTTGCTATTCTTGCAGGAAAAACTGATACAAAAAATAAATTTATCGCCGAAGAAATACCGCTTTCTAAAACACTGCAAAGTCCATTGCGATCAAATTTTGAACATATCGCAAATTATTGGCTAGAAAATTATTCGCGACAAACACTCAACCCAACCCCGGAAGAAGTTATTAACAATTCAACACAGACACTTCTTCTTCCTCTCATGATCGAAGGAAAACGGCAACAATTAGCACAACCGACAAAGCGGCTGGAATTATTGCAAGAACTGCAATTTATAAACACCCCAGACAAACGATCGGTCTTTACTGGAATAGACAAAACAAAAACGCATGCAGGTAAACTCTCGCTATTCAACCTAATCGCTTGCGAACAAACCAACTGGGAAACAATCAAGCAGCGGCAAGAGTTTGTTCGTTTTTTAACCAATAACCAAGACGTTCTAAACGAAATTCAGATGCATTTAAATGAAATCAAAAAAAATGAATTTCATTCAATTCGTTCAATCTTACGAGCTGAAGAAAGAAATGCTCAAAAAGAATTGGCTAGAAAAGAAATTGCTCAATCAACCTGGGGAATGTTTTTTAGAATTGTTTGGGCTACCTCTCTCGTTTCCGGACTGATTATTTCATCAATTTTTGGAATCACCCCTACCGTCATAACAAGCATCGAAACGATTGTAAAAGTTTGCTATGGCGTTTGGCTCATGGGAATCCTAGAACAATCTGCTTTAGGCTCTTGCAAATTAAATACCTTTTTGATCTCCCTTCCAGAAAAAGCCTTATTCCAATTTGATGCTATTAACAACCTTGCAACCTTTTTATTCACCACGCTACACGTTACCACGACCTTATCGATTCCGATTAACCTTTTGTATACCTACTACTATCAACGCTATTTCGGCATGACACTTGGACCACTCTTCCTATTTGGTCTTCCATTCAAAGGCGAATCGTTCTCATTTAGATCAGTAGACATATTAAATAGAACAGCTGGAGAGCAAATCTTAATTTATGGATTTGGAGCATTCTGGCTTGCTACATCGCTGTATGCTGCTTACAAATTAAATCAAAGACTTGATGAGCAAAATAAAGACTTTGTAGAAGCTCAAGCAACGGCTCAGGCATTCAGACACGCTGCAAGTATTCATTCTATCTTGCAAGCACACGACCAAACTCAAGGACTGTACCCTGAAATTCCTGTCAATCCATCACCAGCGTGGTATGATGTTATCAACAGAGCGCACAGATCAACGTTTAATGAAACCAGAAAACCAATTGCGCCATTTATGGATTATGGAACAATCGAAAATTTTATCGAATCATGCGAAATTCCAAAAGATGAAATTGGTCAATTAACCCGTTTTTATGGGGAACTTGATGCCTACACATCATTAGCACAGCTGTATCAGGATCAAAAAGAAGCAACCAATACCTTTAAAGAAAAAGTTTCCGTAAGCTTTGTTAATTTTATCGAAAATTCAACAGAATCGATCATGCATATCCATAACTTCTGGCATCCGATGATTCCCCAGGAACGTGTTCGCCCAAGCCAACTTGAACTTGGCGGTGAAAAACATACAGCTCGCAACCTGGTGATCACTGGACCAAACGCCGGCGGAAAATCGGTTAACCTCAAAGCGCTCTTTAGCAATTTATTACTTGCTCAAACCTGTGGCCTTGCAACGGCCGAAAGCCTTTCATTCACGCCATTCAAAAAATTGATTGGTCGATTTAAAGGCGTTGATGACACCGCAAGCGACAAATCAAAATTCATGCTTGAGGCAATTGAAATGACAACCTTAATGAAAGAAATGATGGATCTTAAACCAACTGAACATGCATTTGTTGTAACTGACGAACTCTTTACAGGAACTGAAGTTGGGCCAGCAATCAGTCTTTCAATCGAACTGTGCAATGAAATTGCAAAAATGAAAAACGTCATGTACGTGTTGGCTACTCACTACAAACAATTAACCGATCTGAGCGCAACAACTGGTGGCGTCTTTGCAAACTACAAAGTAGAAGTATTCAAAGACAAAGAATCAAACAAGCTTGTATACCCATACAAACTTACCAAGGGTATCGGAAACACTAACGTTGCATTTGATATCTTCTTAGAACAGCTTGATAAGCAAGGCGTTAACAACCCTGTTTTACGAGAAATCATCATGAAAGCAAAAAATCGTCAGGAATCGATTGAACAATCGCTCTAAAAACTAACCCGGCCCCAGATAATCTGGGGCCGTTTACATATTTTCACGCATTTTTATCAAAAGGATCTTACCGTGGTAAAAAAAGGGTCCAAATAAACGTGCAAATGCCACACAAAGCAGTACCCCAGGCAATATCCAAAAAAACCATCTGAATTGGCCATAGCGTTTGAATAGCAGCAGTTGTTAGGTCGTATACCCCATAAACAACAAACCCAAAAAGCATTCCATTCAATATCAGCCTTGAAATTGTTTCGTGGCCAAAGCCTTGCCGAATAACAAAATAATAAACCCCAAAAACAAGTAAAAGCCAACACAAAATAGCAGACCATTCACGAACAACCAAACCGCCAGCAGAGTCAAATAACACATATGGACGAATTAAGTTTAAAATTATTTTATTGGCCACAAAGCCAAGCCATACAAAATCAATAAGAATCGTAAGGGCACTAACCACCAGGTACGAAAACAATAAATTCATACAATATCCCTAAAAATCAACCCCATAATGTTACAATGTGAAAGACGGCAATCATCTTTCTTCATTTTTTGTCTCTTTTTTTATATTTTTTCACATTTAGTACAACCATCTCATTTGAAGCTAACCTTAAAACTATCCAAGATTAAAGCCTTTTTAGAAAACACGTGAATTTAAAGAACTATCGGTACCTGCTTTTTGCAGGAGCCCTCTTAAACCTTATTTATTTTCCACTTGGCGCTCTTCCGCGAGCCCATTACGACGTAGATATTTTTGCAGATATTGATAGAACCGAAACACTCCCCCTTCAACACAAAAGCTTGTTTTTAACAGAAAATCCTACATCTACCTCTATTTTTCTTGATAGTCCGTCATCGGCAACATATCAACGAGTCACCCCACTCATTTTGGAAACCAATGGAACAGTTCAGCTCAAAGAAGCAAACCTTGATAAAAAACGCAAAAAGGTAAAATTTTGGAATCTTCCTGGAAAAATTTATCGCATTTTTGAAGAAAATGACGCTTTGGCGACCCAGCTCGAGATGACTCCTATTTATGAACAATACGCGATTGCTACAAAACTTGCTGAATATTCAAGAGAAACTCTTGATGATGAGACATCTCCTGCTTGCAATGACATCGCATCTCCAGAAATGCTTTCAAATATCAAGTTTTTAACAAAAACATCTGACTCGATACTCAAAAAAACCTCCCGGCTTTCAACTATTGGAGGCGAAATCAGCATTACAGCGCTCCTTTCTAAGTGCAGCGACAATATACCAGTTATTCAAGAGCGACAAAAATTTATTAAATACCTGGTTGATAACCCTGAATTATTACACACACTCAAAGAAAAGCTCACGGTGATAAAAAACACAGAACCAATGTTTTTTTCTAACTATCGCCCATTCAAAAAAGAGCGACTCAAAATCATCATCAAGGGAGACACTATTAAAAAAATTGCAAAAAAAATCTCCCGCTCTAAAGAAATGGATCGATTCGCAACCAGTATTGAAGTTAAATGGTACCCATTAATCCTCTTTGTCCTTGGAACGCTTTTCACCATCGAAAACACTGTCGACCTGATTCGATCTTTTTTCAAAGATGGAGAATTTATATCAAACCCAGGAATGCGTCCTTTTAAAATTTTCAGATCACTCGGAAAGCTAGGAGCACCCTTTTTCAGAAACATCATCAATCAAAAAGCGATGAAAAACAGCTGGAAAAAATTTTTATCACCAAAAAATCCGCTCGGACCTCTTACCACCACAAATAACCAAACGCAGGTTCTTATAACCCCCCCACAACAAAATTTCATACAAAAAATACTCGGAACCCGTGACTCAATAGTAAAAGCAAACTTTAAATCGTTACTTTTTCCAGATAGCTCAGGAATTTACATCAAACCAACTGCCGATACACAAACAATCGCAGCCAATCAAATAGATCGCTATGACCAGTGGCTTGATACCACAGTAAAAAGTCTTAACTCAGAAATGGATCTCACCCCTAAAGAATCTTTTCATCTTTCAAAGTTAGATACCTCAAAACAATCTGATCAAGCTGCAACTGACAAAACCGCTGCTGAATGGCGAGAACATCAAACCAATGGCGTTATAAAAAAAATGTACTTAGAGCAAGAGACTAATAAAATTTATAACAAGCTCGGAGTGCTTTTTTTCTTAGGAGGAATTTTTGCATTTTTCCCCAAAATCGAGTTTGAACTCAAAGCTTTGCTAGCAAAATATCTTGATATCAAAAACTTATTCACATCGGTTCAAGCCCCAGTAAAAACATATACTACGGCGCAAGAAATCTACGATTTACTGGGAAAAAACGAATCAACAGCTCATCTTTTTCTACCAGTTATTCAAAGACCATCTCCAGCATGGAAAAACTTTCTCGAGCTCACCAAAGGAAGTACCTTTAGTAGCGATTTTAATATCTTTACCCTGATCACCAAAGACATCGGGTCTATTTTTCAGGCCTACACAAATCTTATGCAATGCCGAGAAGAAATGAGCTCGCTAATTAAATTTTATGGAGAAGTTGATGCATACGTTTCAATGGCTCTTCTGGTCAAAGAACATGAAAACACGACAAACACCTTTGGCGCAATAACCACATTTTGCTATGTCGACTTTGTTGATGAATGCAAATACCCGGTATTTGATGCTCAAGATTTTTGGAATCCAAGCCTCACGCCCCAAGAAGCTGTTACCAACACTCTTTCGATCGGAGAAAAAGAAAATTGTAGAAATCTTATTTTTACTGGCGCGCATGCTGGCGGAAAAACAACAACCCTCATGGCTATACTGGCATCTATTTTAATGGCACAAACTTTTGGAATTGCTCCTGCAAAATCGCTGACTCTTTCACCATTTAGCTACATTTTTGAAAACCTCAAAAACGAATCCTCTGGCGAAGGAAAATTATCACGTTTTCAAAGCGAAGCATTTAAATTTGTCTCGATTTACCACCAACTGCTAACGATTCCTTCTACAAAACGTTGTGCCGTATTCTTTGACGAAAGCCTTTCTGGAACCGAAACCGGTCCAGCCTCAGAAATAATCAAAAAAAGCTCAGAAGCTCTAGTCCAAATGCCAAACATTTTTTCCGCATTTTCTACTCACAACAAAGAAATTACCGAACTTGAACAAGAAACAGATGGCGCATTTAAAAACTTTAAAGTCGAAGTTGTCAAAATGCCCGATGGAAAACTGTATCGACCATACAAGCTTACGCAAGGAGTTGGCGAAAGCATCACCGCGTATGACGTCTTTTTTGAAGCAATGCAAAAACAAGGAATCAAAAATCCCCAATTAGCTCAAATTATTATTGATGCTCAAGCTGCTCAAGAAGAAAAAGATCGAAAAAACGAAGCCAGCAACATCTTTACCTCTGATTATTTTTTCTAAATGAAACAAAAATTTTAAAAAAAACGTGTTTTTTTTAAAATTTTATCGATGGTATTTTTAAATTTTTAAAAAGCACAAAACCACTTTATAGTAGTGATGTAAGAAAATAATTTATAAAACCGAAATGGATATTTATGAAAAAAAATCAACTTTCAATCCTTGTTGGCATACTCATGCTTGCAGGAACTGGTTTTACCCAGGTCCCAAAGCCAGAATCGTATGCAACAATCAGAGGCATGCTCGCAGGTGATGCATACCTCAACACCGACAAAAGCTTGCCAGGAAATGCGTCAAAAGAAGCTCACATGATTGCTCGTATGGCTAAAGAAAATCTTTCAAACGCAATTATGGACATCTTTACCCATGGACTAGTTTCTGCCCGTAAACGCAAGCCAGCAGAAATGATTTTCCCTGAATCTCTTCTAAGAGATGCTCGTTTCTTCTGCGATTCAAACGAAAACACCGTGTTCTCGCATATCGATAAAACATTTACACAGTCCGGAAAAATAACCTTAGCAACGACTCTTGCTGAAGGAACAACCGACCTGGAAATTCTTAGTCAACGCGCAAACGCTGTTAAAGCATTTGCTCTTGGTAATGAAGATTTGCGAAAAAATGTAAAAAAAATATTACATACCTTTGCTCAATATGAAGCAGATTTGCTCACCAGATGGTCAAGCACAGAAAAACAAACAATCACTAATGAGCTTGAAGGCGCATCACACCAAAATAAATTTTTGGGAAGCCTTTGGCTCGGTCAGCAACTCACCAAACTTGCTCGTTTTGGCTGGGGAACAGTTGAATGGAATTCTCGATATACCGCTCGCGTAGTAGTTACAGCGCTTGCGGGCTATGCATATAACAAATCACATAGTTTAATACAAAAATCAATGCCTGTACTTGCTGCTGTTTCCAGTTATTTTGCACTCGGCCAACTTGCAGACTATGCTCACGCACAAAACAACACCAAATTGTCCCAAGAAGCAATTCTTAATAAAACAATTACTGGTTTTAAAGAATTAGTAAAAGCAACACAAAAAATTATCGCTGAATACGAACTGTATGGAAAACCAGAACAAACACCAGCTTCTGTTAGAAAAATCAGCAACATGCTTGATGCAGTTGCTCAACTGCAAAAAGAAATTGATGCATTAGTTGCTCAAAGCGCAACGCTTGAAGCTGCTAAAAAAATCGATGACAATATTGATCGCGTAAAATCGATGTTGCTTTTTGTTTCAGAAATCGACTCGTATCTTTCGATGGCTCGACACTACCGTGAACACAGAGACCGAACAAAAGAACGCCGTCTTATCGCCGAACAAGACAACAAACGTGAAGATAAATCACGAAACAAGAGCGGTGAATTGGTTACTGTTTGCTTTGCAACGTTTGACACTACAAGCACCTCGCCTCACGTAAAAGCAGAAGGTTTCTGGAATCCAATTATTCCTTACCAACATGCAGTTACAAACACCATCGAAGTTGGTGGAAATCCTGAAAATCCTCGTCACATTGTAATTACTGGTCCAAATGCTGGTGGTAAATCGATGTCGATGAGAGGATTAATCAACCAAATGATTCTTTCTCATGCATACCAAATGGCATGGGCAGAAAAATTCGAAACATCTCCGTTCAAATTGGTTGTAGGTCAACTTACCAACGTTGATGATCCTTCTGCTGGTAAATCAAAACTTCAAACAGAAGTCATCAACATGCGTTCGATTCTTGAAAGAATTAACTTCCTTTCTGCAGAAAAAAATGAATTCGCGTTTGTCGTTACTGACGAATTGTTCACCGGAACAGAAGCAGAAATCGCCGCTGATATTTCATTGGTTCTTTCTCAAGTTTTTGGTGAAAAACAAAACGTATCATACGTTCTTGCAACTCACTCAAAAGCACTTACATCACTTGAAGCAATTACTAATGGATTGTTCAAAAACTACTGCGTCGAAGCACACGTCACAAAAGATCCAACTGGAAATGCGGTTACCTACCCATACAAACTCATTCCTGGCGTTGGAAACGAAAACGTCGCTCTTGATATCATCTTGCTTCAAATGAAAAACTACAAAATGGACAATGACGTTCTCTATGCTCGCTTACTCGAACTTCAAAAATCACTTCGCGAAAAAAAAGAACAAGAATTGAGAAATAGAATAACAACCGCAGCAGCTGCAGCATAAACTCATCCACTAATCTTTAAAAAAAGGCCGAGAAATTCTCGGCCTTTTTTCTTTTCTGAAACAACTCTCAACCTCCTTTTTGTCTCAAAAGACATCTTTTATGTTTTCTGATACATTAACTCCCTGCGTTCGACAAATAAAAATTATACATTTCAAGGAAAGCAAAAATGAGACAAAATTTAATTCTTTTGGGTATTGCACTTTTTGCAGCAACATCATTTACGCCACCAAAACCCTTACCCAAAGATGATTGCTTTGCGGGCCTGCGGGGTGCATTTATTTCTCCTGAAGCTTCACGAAGAACACCGGCGACCACCCCTACGACAAGCACGACAAGTCCAACTAGCTCTGTAAGACCAGAAGATGCTGCATTAGAATTAATAACCATAAGAGGGCTTTTTGAACCTTTATTTATTTTTAATGCAAGCGCAAGAACATTTGAAGAATCTATTTTTAAGCTTGCACATCCATCAACACTTGCAATAATCGATCGAGTACTTGCGGGAGAAACCTTTTCTCTTGAAGACCTTTCCGCATGCGTAGCAGATATGACTGCGTACTTTGGTTCACTTAAAGATCGCTTTCATGATCAATATTATGGGATTGGAATCGGCAAAAGATTTAAGTCGTACACCCTGAAGGCTCATATTCTTACCTACCAAGCATTATCACTTGCTGTCGCTCAAGGCATTATCAACAAAGGCAGCCTTACCACAGGGACCTGGCCAGAAGCAAAAGCTCAAATCGACCTTCTTGATGGACTTACTGATGCATATGTTACAGAGCTCAGAATAGCTAACGCCGAAGATGCAGAAATAATAATAGCTGTAGCTGGATATGCCGGAACACGCTAAATTGGCTTTTCGGTGGTGCAAAAATGATCGAATCCTTTAAAACACTCGACTTGATAGATGAATGCATAATCACGATTATTCCAACAAATATCAACGAAGGCATTTCGCTTCCTTCAACAGTTTTTGATGGGATGCAAAAAATATCTTCTTTTACATATCCAAGCAAAATACAACAAGATCGATACACTCGAAAACAAACGATTTAAATCTTTTTATTTATTTGCTGTCTAAAAAAATGCGGAGACAATTGTCTCCGCATTTTTTTAATTAAAAATAATTTTTAGTTTTTTAGGCTAAGCTTTTTGAAATTACAGACCACTTATATTTTTTTTGCATAAGTTGTTGATTTTTAATTTTTTGAATAAGACCATTCCGATCCAACCCAGCCCTCTCTTCTAAAATATTACTCTCAAAGCTATTAACAGCTAACCCTAAATAGTACCCTTGGGCTGGAGCTACTATCGAATACGATGTGCAACATGAGGAGATAGTTCCTCCCTGCTGAACAAGAGGATTGATTATATTTTTACTAAAAGTAGCTAAATTTCCGTAAACAGAGTCAAAAACCACAACAAGCCTCCACCCTGCAACATTCAAAGGTCCATCTGGACGTAATTCTAATTTTGAGGTTGCTCCAAAACAAACCATGTCCAGCCAATTATTTGCAAGAAGCCTGAGAGGAACAATCAAATAACGAGCCTGCATATCTGGACACTGCATGTTTTCTTCTCGGCCAATATTTCTAACGATTAAATCGATTTCATCTGCTGAATTTATAGTTTGAATAATAACGTTCTTAAACTGATCATAATTCACAACTCTTTCTGCATATTCATAAGTAGTGTCACGATAAGAATCCTTGCCATCATATTCATTCAAGCCGTTATACAATTTAGTTTGATGAGCGTTAAATGATGCTTTAAATCCTTCAACAAAAGATGTAAAACAACCCTGATTGATAGGCAAATCCCTACAAGGATTTTCAACTTCGTTGATAGATAGTTCATCAATCCGGCCAAAACTCAATCCAGCTTGCTTCATTGATTTTAGCTTATCATCCTGAGTTCTTCGAGAACCATAAGTAACATATGGTGTAAATTTTAAAGTTCCATCAGCCCATTTAAGAACGGGTCCTTCTGGCAAGTAGAGAGTATTTATTGCGATTGGATCCTGTATCCATAATCGCACAGCATCAATCCAAGAGCCTTGTAGTACTTTCGACTCTCTTTCTTTAACACAAAATTGAACGTTGTCTGCGCCAAAAGGAGACATCACAACAAAAACATTCTGTCTCACGCCAACAAAAGCATCCGCTTGAGGTTGCGCAATAAAGCTTTGTGAGTCATTAATAATAACAACCTTCCATCCAGCTTCTTCTAATTGATTGATATTATGGACAAAAGACGATTGGGTGGCGACCAACGAAAACGGAAGCAAAACTATTCTTTGTTGAAAAGGGACCTCAACCTTATAACATCTTCTGTCTTGAGTGGTTTTTAATTCTGATTCCGCAAAACCTCCAATTTCTGAATCAACGACAACACCCAGACAATCTGCTCTACCTTTACACTCTGTTTTCGGTGCCCTTACTGTACCAGGGGTAAAAATAGTTTCTGAGAAATCAATTTCAGTTGAATACGCCTCATGAGCACAATCCATATCCTCATCACAGGCCGGAAGCATGACTAATCTATTAATAAACGCTTGAATTTCTTCCAATGATTGCATATTTAAACAACTTGCTACAACAAGGTCATATGAAAATAATGGGTTTACATTTCCATGATTATACTTAAATGTAGCTTTATCTAGAGTTCTATCTTGCAAAGAATCAGAAGAAACGACCTCTTCTGCAACAACCGCAGAAGGCTTATCCAAAAGAGCATCAATAGCTGCAACATCATCAAGCAATAATAATTCATCTGATTGGCGACAATCATCAAATTGAACTATAAAATCTGATGCCAAAAACTTTTTCTTATTTTCAGGAGAAACAAAAGTTAACAACTGTTGCGCCAACAACCTTGCACAAGAATTTTTTGAATCACTCAACATGCCGCCATTAGGTATAACAAAAATACGCCCTTGTTCTCCTTTTAAAATATTAAAATCTAAGCCATCCGCTGGATTCAACAAAAGACAATAATCAACCCCAAAACTTATCAACCCTGAAAGTGTAAATAGAATTGATGGATCAATAACAGTCTCTCGACTAACCTGCTCCATGGTTGTTATTTTATATTCAACTTTTTGATCATCAATAACCGCTAAAACCCATCCATTTTTTTTCAGCTGATTTTTGACCATTCCTACTCCAAATACAGAGCATGCAGATAAAGGAAGAGTGACAACTTTTAAAATAGCATCACTTTGTTGAGCAAAAACCCCTTTAGCAGATAAACGAGCAAGGGTCAGTGTATTCGGCGCATCAATAACAACCAGTTGAGCATTTTGAGGAATCTTAACATTCAAATTCATCGCCGGCACAGAAGCATCATACAATCGACCGACTTTAAATCCAGTAGATTGACTAGTCAAAACAGAATGAACAAAAACCTGATCATCCTTAAGGTGCATGGAATTTGCCAAGTAAGTTGCCAGTAAATCCGAAAAACCCGCCATTCGACTTCCTTTTTTATACATGGACGCTCGCATCAAGGAAGGGAACCGCAATAAAAAGCCAGCTCCACCGCCCAAAAGGCCATAAAATAATATTTTTTTAAATTTTGAGGGCTGGACACTCAAAAAAGCATTTTCGAGTAATTTTACTACCCAAAATGGACATTTTTCATCAGAAGAATACACAACAACTGATACTTTTTTTTGAACGTCAACCAAAAACTCAATTGCTATAGAATCAGAAGACTGATCAGTCTTCAAACGAAAAGACGTTGCCTTTTTTGCTAAAAAAGCATTAACCATCTCGGTAAAAAAAGAAACCTTTTTAGCGACCAAAAGTGCTTTGAAATTCGGTTTCATGCAATTATTTTTTAAAAAACGAAGATCTTCCGCTGAAACCGAAATACTTTTTTCGGTTTTTAATCCCGAAACTTCAGCCACAGCATACCGGTATACAAACGAACCCTGGGTACACGAAACAGGATTTACCCCTTCAACAAGAAGCGCCTGCAAAGATACTGGAGCAAAAACTCCACAAAAAAACATCCCTTGTATCAAAAAAAAGGATTTAAAGCTATTTTTCATAGACTCCCACTCAAAAACACTAAATATAAAAGCATTCTAAGTAAAACAGAGAAAACCCTCTTTGTATAAAAAATAATAAATACCACTAAAAATATAAAAAAACTCACTTTATCCAAGAAAAAAATTTTCCAATTGAAACAACTACTAAAAAAGAAAGGAGATTTTTTATAAAAATGTAGCCAAAAAAGATGGTTACACTTTGGCTTTAAATCCGAGCAGCGTTCATAAAAAGGCCTTTTTTTAAATCACCTTAATTTGTAGCAACATCAATCCCAAATAATGAAATCGCATTTTCTGTCGTTACTCGAGCAACTTCCTCGATTGAACAATTTTTAAGCAGTGCGATTTGTTCTGCAATGTATGGAATTGCTAACGAAGTATTTTTTTGTCCACGCAATTTTTGGGGAGGAAGAAACGGCGCATCGGTCTCGAGCACCAAACTTCTCAGTGGAATTTTACGAACAACGTCGCGAAGCCATTCATTTTTGGGATAATCAATCGGTGCATCGATTCCCAAATAAAAACCTCTGTTTACAAATTCTTGTGCCATATCAAGCGATTGCTGAAAACAATGAATCACTCCACGAATTTGTTTGCCATATAGATCTATAATTTCAAGCGTATGTTGAGCCGATCGGTCAACCCCGATATGATCACGAATATGAAAAACAATCGATCGATTATATTCAAGCGCTAACTCTATTTGAGCCTTAAGCAAATCCTGCTGCTTTGAAAGTAAGCTTGCATCACGAAATAAATCGATTCCAATCTCACCCACAGCAACAATTTTTCTACGATCATCAGCTGCAAGCATCTTTTTAAATTCATTAACATCGCTTCGCCAATCATCATGCACATCTGTTGGGTGCAAGCCTATCGTAGCCCAAACACCAGGAATAGCGTGTGCCAACGAAACAGAATTTTTGCTCACAACAAGATTGGTCCCAACACTCACAAAATCAGAAATTCCCAAACGCTGCATCTGAAGAACTGTTTCTGAGATTTGTGCAATTTCACGCTGAGTCAACAAATCATCAAAATTCATCCGCAGAACAACGTCTAGATGACAGTGCGTATCAATAAATTTAAAAGACTCCATAAAACTCTCGCTTTTTAGTACAAAAACTGTATTAAAGTATAGCAAAAGTGCAAAAACCCCAAAACGATTGCGAAAAATTCTCAGCTGCCTTGACAAAGGGGGTAACAATCTTTAAATTTCGTTTCCGGCGGGGTTTTGCAGTGTTTTTTATGTAACAAATATTTTCGGGGAGTTTTTTATGAAAAAAAGCGAATTGATTGAAGCGATCAGTGAAGAGACCATGTTTAGCAAAAAAGACATTACTCGCGTAATGGCTTCTTTCACACGTATCGTAGAACGTACGCTTAAAAAAGGCGGTAAAGTTTGTATCGCTAACTTTGGAAACTTCTGGACAACTCGTCGCCCAGAACGCATTGGAATCAATCCAGCAACCAAAGAAAGAATTACACTCCCAGCTGTAAGCATTCCACGCTTCAAAGCAGGAAAACACTTCAAAGAAAACGTCAAAAATATGTAAGAAAAATTTCTTACTATTTTCTTTCTGGGGGTAGGCTTTTTCGGGCTTACCCTCTTTCTTCAACATGAATAAAAGATCCTGCAGATCGCTTTTCAACGACAATGTGCACAGGAAAACTATCTTTTAGTCGTTCTAAATGTGAAACAATGATTATCTTTTCAAAATCCTGCTGAATCGAGAACAGCGCTTGAGTTAACAAAGAAAGTCCTTCTTCATCTTGCGAACCAAAACCCTCGTCAATAAAAAGTGTTTGCAAATGAGTCCCGGCTCTTCGAGCGAGTAACTTTGAAACAGCAATTCTCAACGCAAAGTCAATACGAAAAGCCTCTCCCCCAGAAAACATCTCGTATGGCCGAACCCCAACAGCATCAGATATTTGAATATCCAAAGTCTCCCTCATTCCACCACTCTTTAAATCTCTTACCGATTCAATAAAAATCTGCGTTTGATTATCCGTCAAGCGAGAAAGAAGTAGATTCGCTTCGCGTTCAATCTCTGGCAAAACCTCTTCAATCAACAATGCTTGAATGCCATTTTTTCCATAGGCTTCAACCAACGTATCGTATGATTTTTTTTCCTGATGTAACAAATTTTGTTCTTGAGTGTATTGCTCAACAAAAACAAGCGCTTCTTCTGCTCGTCGCCTTCTCTCCAAAAGAGCTCCAATGTCATGTGCAAGCTGGTCTTTTATCTGCATATTTTTCTTTCGCTCCAACTCCAAGTCACTCAGCACTCTGCCAACCTCATCGGCATCTGACAACTGAAGAATAACTTGCTCCAAAAGTATCTTTTTTTCTTTGCGCAAGATTCGAGCAGACTTCATTTTTGCAACTTCAGAAAAAATCGCATGCTTTTGTCGAACCATTTCTTCAAATTGATGTGCTTTTGCTTGAATTTCAGAA